>JAGWVX010000017.1 GCA_018970685.1 Alphaproteobacteria bacterium
CACGGATGGCGCGGCGCACCTTGTGCATCTGCACCGCGACGCGGCCCCTGGAGAATTTGCGCGACGGCCATAGCCAGTCGTGAATCTCGACATGAGTCACCAGTTGACCGACGCGCTCGGCCAGGAAAAGCAAAGTGTCGAATTCGGCAGGGCGCAAGGTGAGCGGAACGCCCGAGCGGCTGGCTTTGCGCCGGATGGGGTCGATGCCGAGCTCTCGAATGCGATAATCTTGCGGAAATCCCTCAACGATATGAAGCAGCGCGCGAAGCCGTATCAGAACTTCGAGAAACGGCGTGGTTGTCGGAAGGCATGCCGCAGCGCCTGCGTTGAGCACACATATCTCTTCGTCCGTCGTCAGATCGGCGATGCAGACAACGGGCATTGCATTATCGTCGATATCGCGCGGCCAGATGCTTAAGCACTTGATAAGCTGCTGCGCCGATGTTCCCGAGAGCACGACGCTGTTATAGTTGCCCATCGCCGCAAGATTTTGGGTGTGTTCAAGGCCAAACGCGCTGTCGGCTTTAAACCCTTCGCTCCGAAAGTCGCGACGCAGCGACCGCGAGGGGCGCTCGCTGAGTTCGACAAGAAGTAGATTGCGCGGTGCGAGCGGGACCATCGGTGGCCGTCATCAAATTGGCACAAAACTTTAAAGTGAAACTCACATTAGATTAAGTCTATGCCGCAATGCGGCAATTCAAGGCAAATTACTTTTTGTCCAACATACTGTCAGGCGCGCATGTCACCTCCTCGATAGCGTCCGCCGCAGCTCATTCGGCAGTGCAACTTGAGCATGAGGAGATGATTATGACTACGCGGAAATTAGATTTCTTAAGGCTATCCAAAGCCATATTGTGCGCCAGCACCTGTGCTGCCGCGGTGGCGGCAGTGCCGGCCTTCGCCGGACAGGTCACCGACCTCGGTATCGTTCAGGAGAAGGTCACGGTCGAGGGGACCGTGCCCACCGAGTCCGCGCCCTATCAGGCGCCCAGCCAGACGCCGTTAAGCGCCATCGAACCGTCCTCGGTCGTGTCCCAGCACTTTATCGAGAACAACATCCCTCTCAGCAGCAACTACGAAGATATCCTCGCCGTGACGCCCAGCGTTTACACGGTGTCCCCCAACGGTCCGGGCTTGGCCGAGAATCTGGGCGTCAGCATCCGCGGCTTCCAGGACGGTCAGTTCAACATGACGTTCGACGGTATCCCGTGGGGTGATTCGAACGACTTCACCCATCACAGCACGTCCTATTTTATGATGCACGACATCGGCCAGGTCTCGGTCAACCGCGGTCCGGGCACGGCCGCGACGCTGGGTACGTCGACCTTCGGCGGTACGGTGGCGCTCCTGTCCAAGGATCCGTCCAGCACCGCGAGCATCGACCCCTATGCCAGCTTCGGCAGCTTTAACACGCGCGTGCTCGGCCTCCAGCTGGACAGCGGTTCGATCTCGGGCCTCCACGACGCCTCGGCCTTCCTCGATGTCGAGAACCTGAACAGCTCGGGCCGCCTCACCTACAGCGGACAGCGCCGTTCGAACGCCTTCGCGAAGATCGTGACGCCGATCTCGAACAACACCGTCGTCACCGTCGCGGCGATGTACAACCAGATCCATCAGTACGTGCCGCAGGTCGGCCAGACGCTGGCGGAGATCAACACCAACTACAACTACTCGCTCAGCAACAACCCGAACAGTCAGGATTATTACGGCTACAACTACGATCGCATCACCACCGACTTCGAATATATTGACGTGCAGTCCCGCTTCGGCGACGGCTGGGCGCTCGACAACAAGATCTACACCTATGCCTATTTCCATCACGGTTATAACGGCGAGGATGCGACCGGCGGCACGCCAAACGGCACCTATTACAGCCCGACGGATGTTCCCGCGCAGAAGATGCGGATGGTCTACCGCTCGTTCGGCGACTTCGCCCGCTTTGCCAAGGACGTGCCTTTCGGCCAGTTGGAAGCCGGCTTCTGGTACGATCATCAGCTCAACAAGCGCTACATGTACGAGATCGACGCCACGCTGGGGCCGGACTACCTCAATCCGCCGACCCTGCCGGCCAGCGCTCTGTATGGCGGTGCCACCGACCGCCTGATGACGGATACGCTCGACAACTTCCAGCCCTATTTCGAAGTGCATTGGAAGCCGATCGCCGGCCTCACCCTCACGCCGGGCGTGAAATACGCCTTCTTCCGCCGGACGCTGAACGCGGTGGTCAACGACGGCACCAACATGCCGCTCAACTTCTCGCACAACTACACGGCGCTGCTGCCGTCCTTTGACGCTCATTATGCGATTTCGTCGCATTGGGCGGCCTATGTGCAGGCGGCAAAAGGCTTCCTGGCGCCGAAGCTGCAGCTCCTCAAGACGGCGACGCCCCAGGACAACACCTTCCGTCCGGAAGAGACCTGGAACTACCAGATCGGCACCGCCTATCAGGCTGACCGGCTGTCGCTGTCCGGCGATCTCTATTACATCCAATTCAACAACCTGATCGGCAAGAAGAAGGTCGGCAACAACACCTTCTTCGTCAACAACGGCGGCGCCAAGTACCAGGGCGTCGAGCTCGAAGGCACCTATTACGTGAGTTCGGGCTTCAGTCTCTTCGCCAACGGCAGCCTCAACCAGGCCAAGTACAACGACCACTTCTGGGTCGGCGGAACGCCGAAGCAGACGGCCTCCTTCGGTGTGATTTTCGACAAGTACGATCTCTATGCTTCGCTGCTCACCAAATACAACGGCAGCCAGTATGGCGACGACGACGACAACATGATCCCGCTCGGTGGTTTCGCGACCACCGATCTGGCTGTGAGCTATACCTTCAAGCCTGCCATCGACTACGTGAAGGGCTTCAAGCTGTCGGTAAAGGTCAACAACCTTTTCGACCGTCATGCGCTCAGCCAGTTCGCCGGCTATGCGGCCGACGGCGTCACGCCGCTGTTCTGGACGGTGACTGGCCGGAACTTCTTTGTCAGCTTGTCCGCTCCCTTCTAGCGACAAGAACCCTCGTCCGGCAGGCCCAAAGGCCTGCCGGACATTTTTCGTTTCGCGCGATGATCGGTCAGGGCATACTTGGCTCGGGGCACGCGGAGTTGTGAAGATGACGGAACGGCGTCCAACGTCCGCGTCGTCCAAGATATCGGCTTCACGCCCCTTGATCGGGCCGTCGTGGCGACTGTCGCGGACGCCCGCTGCCCGTCGCCGATAAAAACCTTCGCCATAAGACCATACATATTGTTCTTTGGATCAAATTCGACGGGGCTTCGAGTTACTAGGACTGAAGGGGGAAGGGATGAAGCGCTTTATCGTCGCCGTCTTGGGATTGGGCGTTTTGTTCGGCGCAGGCCTGTACCTCTTATGGCCACGTGAGCAGCGCGGTTTGGTGCTCTACAGCGCGGTCGACTACGGACCGGCCGTGGCCACAGCCTTTACCAAAAAGACCGGAATCCCTGTGACGCTCGTTGATCTTTCGACGGGGGCCTTGCTCGCCAAAGTGTCGGCCGAAGGTCAACGGCCCGCGTGGTCGCTGGTCTGGTTCGACGGCGACCTCGCCGCCGCCGCGCTCGATAAAGCCGGATTGTTGGCCACACATACGACGCCTAATCTGCCTTGGAACGATATGGGCAAACAGCTCATCCCAGCGGACGGCAGCTACACACCCACCGGCCTGACGCTGGCCGGCGCGTTCACCTATCGCAAGGACACCATCACGGACCCGCCCTCGCATTGGAGTGATTTGACGAATCCGTCCTACCGTGGCGCGGTGGGCATGAACAATCCGGCGATCTCCGGTCCGATGTACCCGCTGCTGGCCGGCGTGTTGCATCAAGCTGGAGGCTGGCCTAAAGGCCAATCCTATGTGCTGGCGCTCGGTGCGAACGGGCTTCACGTTTACACCAAGAACGCCAACACCCTCGCCGCCGTACAGCAAGGTGAAATCAAGATTGCCGTCACTCAATCATCCGCGGCGCTGTATTTTGCTGCAAGTCATCCGGCCTATGGCGTCGCGATTCCCAATCCGGCTTTTGCGCTCCCCAGCGTGATCGCTATGTCGCCGAACATGTCGTCCGAGATCCGCGGTGAAGCGGAACAATTCGTGCGTTTTGCCATGTCTCCGGATATCCAAAAGTTGCGCATGGCGAAAGGCGAGGGAGATGGCAAATTCTGGCCGGTGACAAAGAATATCGTCCGTCCGTCCGGGCTGCCGCCGCTGTCGTCTCTCACGATAACCGTGCTCGATCCTAAAAAGTGGGGACCGCGCGAAGAGGCGGTCAACGCCTGGTTCAGCAAGGCGGTGATGCAACAGTGATTGCCGCGCTCAAGCAAATCTACCGCCGGACCCCAGGCTTCCTGCTGATCTTGCTGTTTGTCTTTCTGACGTTGTATCCGGTCGCGCGCTTTCTGCTGCTGCCGCTTTTCCCGTCGTTCGGACCGGCAGGCGGAATGTCGCTCGCCGTCTCGATCCCGGTGGACGCCCTCATCAACAGTGTCTGCCTTGGCCTCGCCAGCACATTGCTCGCATTGCCCTTCGGTGTCGCAATCGCGTGGCTGTTCGAACGCCGGCTGTGGCGAGGCACCGGCGCATTGATGGCCGTTCTCTGGCTCATCTTCGTGACGCCAAGTTATCTGATGACGACCGGGTGGCAGATCGTCTTTGCGCAACCCCAGTTCTCCTACGGGATATTCGCGCAGCTTTTTTTCAGCAAGGCCGGCATCGTCTTCTTGCTGGCGATCAAAGGCCTGCCGTTCGCCGCGCTGGCGGCGCGCACCAGCTGGCGCGCGCTCGGTGCCGAGATTGGCGACGCGGCGCGCTTGCTCATCGAGGACGGCTGGGCGCGGCGCGGCGTCGTGTTGCAACTTCTGCTGCCGTCCGCCGGTGCGGCGTTCGCTGTGGTGTTTATTGAGAGCATCCAGGAGTTTGGTATTCCGGCCACCTTGGGCGCGCAGATTCATCTGCCGATTGTCACCTATGCGATCTATGAGCGCTTGGCGACGACGCCGGTCGATTTTGGAGGGGCGTCGGCGTTGAGCTGGCTGCTGGTCGGCCTGGCGGTGATCGCCGCCACGATCCATCAGTATTTCAGTGCGCGTTATTCCGGCGCGCTGGTTCACGGACGCCGTCGCGCCGTCCATCTCGTACCGCCAAGCCTTTCCGGTGGTTTGCTGGCCTGGCTGGGGTTGGCGATCCTGACGATGCTCGGCGTTGTCATTCCCGGAATCGCAATCGTTGCGGCGGCCGTGAATCCGGTTGGCTACCTGTTTCCCATTCCGTGGGACAGTCTGTTCTATTCCTCAATTTACGCCGTGCTGGCTGCGCTGGCCGCGGTTATGGTCGCCGTGCCGATGCTGGTGCAAGGGCGCTCCGGCCGGAACTGGTTCGCGACCGCGATGGGCGCGATCTCACTCGGCAACATGGCGGTGCCCGGACTCGTGCTCGGCGCGGCCTATACCATTGCCTTCAATTCGGCATGGCTGCCACTTTACGGAACGCCTTTGCTGCTGATTATTGCCTACGTTGCGATGCAGGTTCCGATGTTGATCCGCTTTCTACAGGCCCCGGTCGAGCATCTGCATCTTAACCTTTCTGATGCGGCGCGCCTCCACGGTCTGCCATGGGCCATGCGGGTGTTCGACATCGATGGCCCGCTTCTGGCGCCTGCCTTTACCTGGGGATGGATGCTGGCCTTCGGTCAGATTTTCTTCGAGCTGCCGATCTCCGAGTTGCTGTATCCCGCCGGCCGCGCGCCGGTTGCCGTGGCGCTGGTTTGGCTTAATCAGAATTTGCACTACACCGAAGAGGCGCGGCTGGCACTGGCAGGCATCGGTATCACCTTTCTAATCACAGGCGCCGTGTCGGCGGCGGTTTCCGTTGTCCTGCGCTCCAGCCCCTCGGGAGCGTTGGCATGACGGCGGTTCTCAGTCTCGAGCAAGTCAGCAAGCGGTATGGCAAAACGCCGGTACTGCATGACGTTACGCTGGACGTAAAGCCTGGAGAATTTGTCGTGCTGATCGGCGGCTCCGGCTCCGGCAAGACAACGCTGTTGAGGCTCGTCGGCGGATTGGAACACGCCGACCGCGGCGTCATCCGTATGCGGGGCAAAGTGGTGGACGAGCCGGCTAAGGGACGCTTTATCTCCGCGGAACGGCGTGGCCTCGGTATGGTCTTCCAAGATTACGCTTTGTGGCCTCACTTCACCTGCCTGCAAAACGTCGAAGCCGCGGCGCGCGGGACGCAGACGGCCAGACGAGGGGCAGCGATGGAACTTCTCGATCGAGTCGGTATGGCGCAATACGCGGCTGTCTTTCCGCATCAAATTTCCGGCGGCCAGCAGCAGCGTATTGGCGTGGCACGCGCCCTGGCGGCCCGGCCCGATCTGCTCCTGTTTGATGAAGCCTTGTCGAGCGTCGACGTGGACATCCGCGAAAGGCTTCGTATGGAAATCCGCGAACTGGCTCAAAAATTCGGTACGGCGGCGCTATTCGTCAGTCACGACCCTCTCGACGCTTGGCGGCTCGCTGACCGCATTGCCGTACTCGAAGACGGCTTGCTTACCCAGACCGCGACGCCGAGCGAGTTTTATGCCAACCCTAAAACGCCGCGCGCCGCCCGCTTCATAGGAGCCATCGGCGGGTTCGGGGCGGAGATTGTCGACGAACAGGGAGAGTTAGGCATCGGTGTCGGCGGCCGGTTTTGCCGGGTGACCTCCATCGGCGTAAAATCGGGGCAACGCGCCATTGTTTACGCACGTCCGGAGGGCGTCTCGCGAGCAGAGGATGGCATTCCCGCAAATTTGTTGTATTGCCTCTTCGAAGCCGGCTGGCATCGCGCCTATTGGCAGCTCGCCGATATAGGCGTTTCGTTGTGTAGCCTCGAATCGGCTCCCCCCGATGTGACGACGGCGAAGCTCAAAATCGATAGGCGGCATATTTTTGCCTATCCTGTGATTGGAGACATTGCGAATGACTGATTGGGCGATCTTCGTACCCACATTTCTTGCAGCTTGCGTCGAATGGGTGGAGGCGTTCACGATCGTTCTGGCCGTCAGCCTGAGCATCGGGTGGGCGCGGGCGACCAGCGCGGCGGTGGCGGCCCTTGGCGTGCTTGCTGTGATGACGGTCGTCACCGGCGGCGTGCTGCAACTGGGTGTCGGATTATCGGCGCTGGAACTCATCATTGGGGTGTTACTGCTGTTGTTTGGCGTACGCTGGCTGGCCAAGGCGATGGCCCGTCAAGCGGGCATGAAGGCGCTGCACGATGAAGACAAGGAATTTGTGGAAACGCGCGAGATTCTCGAAAAGGGTGACCGCGCCGCCGCATGGGTTATCGCCTTCAAAGGCGTGTTGCTCGAAGGTCTCGAGGTGTGGTTGATCGTCGTGGCGCTTGGCGTGAAGAGCGCGCATCCCATGGTGGCGACCGAGGGTGCGCTGACTGCGCTTTTGGTCGTGGTCCTTGCGGGAGCGGCAATTCGCGCGCCGTTGCGGAGAGTGCCGGAGAACGCGATCAAGTTTCTCGTGGGTACGATGATCGTCTCTTTCGGCACCTATTGGACTCTTGAATCCATCGGCGGCGAAGGCATTTGGCCGTTCGGCGATTGGGCTTTGCTGATCCTCTTCGTTTTCTATCTGCTTGGCGGGCTGTCGATTGCAATGGCCATGCGCACCGGCCGCCGCAAGGAGGCCATTCAATGAATGCATTTTTCAAAACGTTATTCGGAGATTTCTACAATCTCGCCTTTGTCGGCTGCGTCGTCGCAATCGCAGCGTTGATGGTTCATTTCGGCCAAACGCGCCAGGCCGTGTATGTGGTGCCTGTTTTGCTTCTTGCCGGTACGACGTGGTTTGCGCGGCGGTGATCCGCGTCCTGCTGCAATGGGATATCGGATTTTTTCGCAAGCGACTTGTAATGGCGTCAATCGGGTATGTGATGCGACCCGCCAGATCTTGGTTGCGACGCCGTTAACCGGCCGGACTTCGGCGCCGGATGTATCGGGCCGAGGAAATCGACGGCGTTTGCGTCCGGCGCAGTTGTAGGGCGGGCTCGGCCATGCGCCCGCCTTAAGCGGCTATTAGCCTTTGTGTCGGACATTGGCTTGGAAAGACGGTTCAGGTTCGTCACCCATGGTTCGCGCCGCATCGTTTGTCTCGGGCCCCGAAAATAAGGTTTTGCCGGACGCACGGCCCGCGAATAATCACGCTATGGACAAGGTTATGACCGACTTGGCGCTGGCCTTCGATCTCGACATAAATCTAGCGAATGCGGAAGCGGAAGAAGCGAAATGGCCGATGGGGCGGAGCCTCGCCTTTGCGGTCTTGACCAGCGCCGCGCTATGGGCGCTCATCGCCGGCGTTATCGCCCTTATTTGACCTGCATTTCGCACCGGGTCGCGCGTGCAATGTCCGCGCACGTCCGAAAGTCGCGCTGCGCCGACGTGGAGATCGCTCGAATTTTAGAGCCGGAACGCTAGGCCGCCGCGCTGTCCGCTCTCGCCGGGAAATAAACGCTTACGGTCGTGCCGACCGATTCGATGCTGTCGATCTTCATGTGGCCGCCGTGCAGCTCCGCTAGCGAACGTACGAGAGCAAGGCCCAGGCCGGTGCCCGGTTGGGCGCGACTGGCATGGCTGCGCACGCGCTCGAACGGCTTTCCAAGGCGCGACAGTTCGCTCTTCGGAATGCCGATGCCGCTATCTTCGACGACGACCAACGCCCCCTTGTGTTCTTCGCGAACGGTCACCGTGATCGATCCGCCCGAAGGCGTGAATTTTACCGCGTTGGACAACAAGTTCAGCATAATCTGCTTTACGGCTCTCTGATCCAGAAGAAGCAGAAGCGGCTTCTTGGGTTCTTCAATTCTCAGAGCTACTCCGCCGTCCACAGCTCGATGTGCGACTAGCGCGGCCGCGTCGCGCACCGCAACCGCTAGATCGATGTGCTGCAAATAAAGATCGTATTTTCCCGCCTCGATCTTGGAGGCATCCAGTATATCGCTGACCAAGTCGAGAAGATGGCTGCCGGCATTATGAATGTATTCGGCATGCTCGGGGCATTTTCCGGTACATTTCGTCGACGGCAATCCGCCGCGTATGATATCCGAAAAGCCGAGAATCGCGTTCAGCGGCGTCCGCAGTTCGTGGCTCATATTTGCGAGAAACTGCGATTTTGTCTGGTTTGCTTTATCCGCTTCGAGGCGCGCGCGATGAGCCTCTCTGCGCGCCTCGATGGCCGATTTCGTGACCTCCCGCAAACGCCTTTCCATCCGTTTCTTTTCGAAAAGAGCGGCTGCCACAATGAGCATGGTCGCTGTCAGCATGACCACGAAAAATTGGAGGAAGAATATTTTTTCGCGGAGCGGCGCATGGCTGGTGGATAAGAAACCATGGTTCAACAACAGGTTCGACAACATGACTGCCGTGATCAGTGCCAGCCCCATGGCCACGCCGGCGTAACCTTGCTGGAACGCCAACAGCAATATGCAAGGAAACAACAGAAAGCCGAACGGCAGTGTCGGCCACGCAATCATTGCGGCAAAAACAAGACCCAGCACGGCCACGCTTGCCGCGGTTCCCAAGAGTTGGTCGGGTTTGAATATCGCCAATATGTCGGATCGCTTTACAAGCATCGCGATCGGGACGACCAAAATCAAACCAAACGCATCCGCCGCATACCAGTTGGTCAGTGATCCTATAAAAGATGCGCCCTGCGCGGTCGCCAAATAGCCCGCCGCGAGTGCGGCCGACAGCAGCGTTGCAGGACCGAGCGCAAGCGCCATAAACGTGGCCAGGGAACGCAGGTTTCGAATATCCGCATCGCGCTTGAGTCGACGCATGGGCGCCGCCACGACAAATATCTCCGCGAGGTTCGCAAACGAGAGTACGCATGCGGTCGCCATGCTGTCGCCGCTCAAACGGTCGGCAACGACGTTGGCGACAAAAGCCACCAGCGCAAACTGCGCCCAGCGCTTGGTCTCGGTTTTGAACAGTGTGACCAGGACGACGGCGTTCGTCAGCCATATTGCCGCGATCCGCCCCGAATGCTGGGTCATCCGTATCGATGCCCAGCTGGCCAGCGCCAGTGCTGCGGCAAATATGACGAGCCAGACGAGGTCGTTCCTCGCAAAGGCATATATGCGAGCACGCTGCGCCTTCTCGTGCGCATTGCCTGGGGACGTCTTCGGCTGGGTGCCGGACATTTACGACCTTTTGCCACGCGGGTTGTGAGTTACCATATCGATATGCTCGGAAATGAGTGGTTAATTGCCGAAGTAAGTAGCCAGCGTCATCAATCTAACATGATATTTCTACGTCATTTGCATGGTGTTTTTTTGCCGCCGGACTTGAGCCTTCGGCGGCGGGTTACGGGGACGCCGAGATTCCGCGTGCCGCCTTCCAAAAGTCTGGAAAACCTGTCTTATCTATGGCGTCTCCCAGCAGCCTGCCCCAAACCGGCACGTCGATGATTGCCTGGTTCCAAGCCCTGAAATCATATCAACGCCACCTCTCCGCCGCGGCGATGGCCGGCGGTTTCGCCTTTGACAATGTCGCTTACGGGCGCGTGGACCACCCGGTCACCCAGACGTTGCTGCTCGTCTATTTGCTGGTGGCGGCCGCTTCGATCGTCTTGCTGCACTATCTGCATGCTTTTCCGGAAATCGACGGATTCCGCGCCAAGCTGCGCGGTTATCTGCCGGCAGTCACCCAATTTGCTTTCGGCAGTTTGTGGAGCGCTTTTCTGGTTTTCTATGCGCGCAGCGGCGTGCTGGCGGGATCCTGGCCGTTCCTGATCGTGCTGGCGGCTATTTTCATCGGCAACGAAGTGTTTCGCGATTACCACGCGCGGTTGCTCTTTACGTCCGGTCTGTTTTTTTTCGCCTTGTTGTCCTACGCGATTTTCATGGTGCCGGTTTTTACGCACACCATCGGCGCGCAAACCTTCGTTCTGAGCGGTGTGGCTGCGGCGGCCGTCTTTCTCCTGTTCGTGCGCCTGCTCAACTGGGTCAGCGCGGAGCGGTTGGGCCAGGTGAAGTGGCAGATCCGGTTCGCCGGCCTGGCGGTCTTCGCCGCCGTATTCGGTCTGTATTTTCTTAATCTTCTGCCGCCGCTGCCGCTGGCTCTGCAAAAAGCCGGTGTTTTTCATTCCGTCAAGCATTTGGGGCCGGTCTATTACGGGATGACGGAAGAGCAGTCTTGGACGACATATCTCGGCTTTCCGCCCGTCATCCATGTCGAAGGCCGGGAACCGGTCTATGTCTTCTGCGCGATTTTCGCGCCGATCGATCTAGCGACGACGATTGTCCATCGTTGGCAGCATTACGATGCCAGCACCGGACAATGGGACGATGTGCAATCGGTGTCGTACCGGATAAGCGGTGGGCGCGGTAAGGGTTATCGCGGCTATACGAAGAAGACTGCCCCCGAACCCGGCCTTTGGCGCGTCGACATCGACATGGTGGACGGCCGGCTGATCGGGCGCCAGGAGTTCGTCGTGGTGAACGGTCCTGCTCCTCCCGCAAAATTGACCACTGTTCTGGACTGAAGATTCCGAGACGGCAGCTGTAACCGGCTTGCGTCCTGCGGCGAACTTATCAGTATCCGCCGTACGGAAGTTCGTCTGCAGAGGACGCCATGCCCGCACCATCGTCTACGCGCCGTCGTTTCCTGGCTTTCACGCCGTTGGCCACGTTGGCCGCATGGTCTTTTCCCGCCGCGGCCGCGCAAGACGTCCTGATTACGCTTTTCGCCGCTTCCGGAAAAAGTTTGGGAACGGCGCGCCTGCCGAAAATCGTCAAGACCGATCAAGAATGGCGCAAGCTGTTGTCGCCCGAGCAATACGATGTCACGCGCCGTGCCGGAACCGAGCAGGCGTTCACCGGCGTCTACTGGAACAATCATGCCGACGGCCTTTACCGCTGTATCTGCTGCGATACGGCGTTGTTCGACTCGAAGACGAAATTCGAGTCGGGGACCGGCTGGCCTAGCTTCTGGCAGCCGATCGCCAAGATCAACGTGGTGGAAAAGCACGACAACAGCTTTTTCATGGATCGTACGGCCGTGGCCTGCGCCCGCTGCGACGCTCATCTGGGGCACGTCTTTGACGACGGGCCCAGGCCCACGGGGCTGCGTTACTGCATGAATTCCGCCGCGCTCAAATTTGTGCCGCGTGCGACATCTTGATGGAGAAAACGATGACCGGGATCATTCGACCGCTTGCCGTCGCTGCGTTGCTGGCATTCTGCGCCGGTCCGTCTGTCGCCGACGAAGCCGCGAACGTCCTGCCGTCACCGGCCGTCGACAACGAACCGGAACAGCCCACGGAAACTGCCGTTCTTGCCGGAGGCTGTTTTTGGGGCATGCAGGGAGTCTTCCAGCATGTGAAAGGCGTCAAACGGGTGCTGGCTGGCTATTCAGGCGGCGCGCGCGACACCGCCCAATACGAAATGGTCGGCACCGGTACGACCGGCAATGCGGAATCTGTGCAGATCGTCTTCGATCCGAAAGTTATCTCTTACGGCCAGATCCTGCGTATCTATTTCTCGGTAATGGATCCGACCACGCTCGACTATCAGGGCCCCGACGAAGGCACCCAATACCGCTCGGAAATTTTCTACGCGAACCTGGACCAACAGCGCATCGCCAAAGCCTATATCGCGCAGCTGACCAAGGCGCATGCGTTCTCGGATCCGATCATGACCCAGCTTGGCGCGCTTCGCGGTTTCTACCCGGCGGAGGTCTATCATCAGGACTACCTGATCCTCCATCCCTATCAGCCTTACATCGTCATCAACGACCTGCCGAAAATCGCCAAGCTGAAACGGCTTTATCCGCAGTTCTATGCGGACAAACCGGTCCGGGTGGCGCGAAACGGCGGCTGATCCTACTCGTACCAGCTGTGGCCGTTGCGTTCGGTCAGAGCGAAGGCGCTCGACGGCCCCCAGGTGCCGGCCGTGTAGGGCAGGGGCTTCATATCGCGTTCTTTCCAGCCGCTGACGATCGCGTCGATCCATTTCCATGCCGCTTCGACTTCGTCGCGGCGCACGAACAGGATGCGGTTGCCCTCGAGCGCCTCGAGGAACAGCCGTTCGTAAGCGATGCGCCGGCGTTGGCGCTTGAAGGCGTCGCTCAAGCTCAGGTCCAGCGACAACGGTTTGAGGCGCATGCCGCCGCGATCCAGGCTCGGCGTCTTGTTCATCAGCTGCAGTGAGATTTCTTCCTCCGGCTGCAGGCGGATCGTCAGCCGGTTGGCAATCAGGTCATGGTGCGGGAAGATCGAATGCGGCACTTGCCTGAACTGCACGACGATCTCCGTGCTGCGGATCGGCATCCGCTTGCCGGTGCGCAGATAGAACGGAACGCCCGCCCAGCGCCAGTTGTCGATGTGCGCGGCGACGGCGACAAAGGTTTCGGTTTCGCTGGCTGTGCCGCCGGTTTCTTCGCAGTAGCCCGGCACCGTGCCTTCACCGGAGAATCCCTTGCGGTACTGGCCGCGCACGGTCTCGCGCTCCACTTCGTCGCTGCCGATGCGGCGGAGAGAATGGAGAACCTTCACTTTCTCGTCGCGGACCACGTCCGGGTCCAGACTGGCAGGGGGCTCCATGGCCACAAGGCACAGAAGCTGCAGCAGATGGTTTTGCACGATGTCGCGCAGGGCGCCGTAAGAATCGTAATAGGACCAGCGCCGCTCCACGCCGATCGTTTCGGCAACCGTGATCTGTACGTGTTCGATGGACTGTTTGTTCCACAAAGGCTCGAAGAAGGCGTTGGCGAAGCGTAGCGCAATCAGGTTTTGCACCGTCTCCTTGCCGAGATAGTGATCGACTCTGAAGATGCGGTCTTCGCTGAACCCCTCGCTCAAATCCTCTTCGATCCGCCGGCAGGACGCCAGGTCGCGTCCGATCGGCTTCTCGACGGCGACACGGGCGCCCGCGTGGGCCAGGCCCGTCGCCTTCAGATTGCGGGCGATCTTGCCGAAAAAGTTCGGCGAGGTTGAAAGGTAATAGAGGCAGTCGTCCGCGCCGTCGAGCATCTTGGCGAGGGCGCTGAAATCCTTCTCGGCGTCCAGGTCGCCTTTGCAGTAACGCAGACGGGCGGCGAAGTGCTTCCAGGCTTCCTCGGTGAGAACCTTGCCGGCCCGCTCCCGGACGGCGTTATGCGCCTCGGCGATGAAGTCGGATTCGCTGAGTTCGGTGCGCGCGAAGCCGGTTACGGTGAGTCCGTCGGGCAGATGGCCCTCGGAGTCCAGGAAATAGAGCGAGGGATAGAGCATTTTCAGGGCGAGGTCGCCCGTCGCGCCGAAGATCACAACTGCTTTTTTCTTGCCGGCCATCGATACATCCTGTCGGGTACGCCGCGCCGGCGGCAGGCCGGTCGCTCCTGCGAACCTACGCGAAAGTGTACGGACAGAGAAAGGACGATGAGCGATAGTAATGAGTCAATTTGACGAAGCGCCGGATCGGCCTGTCAAATTTGACAAAATTGCGGCACTCTGGAGGCGCGACCCCGACCGGATCGCGCCTCAAAAAGGGTCACGAGATATTGGCCGGTGCCAGCCTCGGCGACAGCAGGTGAATGATCAGCAGCGCCGCCAGATAGATCGTCCCGGCAATGATGAAGAGCGGCGTATAGGTCCCGGTGTATTGCAGCACCAGTCCGGCGACCCCGGCAATCAGCATGCCGCCGATGCCGCCCGCCGTGCCGCCGATGCCCACCACCGAGGCGACAGCCGCCTTCGGCATCGTGTCGGACGGAATGGTGAAAAGATTGGCGGAGAACGCCTGGTGTGCGGCGGTGGCGAGGCCGATGACGCCGACGGCGATCCACTCGTTGCTGATGTACATGCACGACACGACCGGCAGGACGCAGACGGCCGATATCAGCATCGTCAGTTTGCGCGCCAGGTTCACGCTGGCGCCATGCTTGATCATCGTGGACGACATCCAGCCGCCGGCGATGCTGCCGATGTCGGAGAGGACGTAGATGGCAATGATCGGCGGGCCGAAATTCGTGAGGTTCAGGCCATATTTGTCGTGGAAGAACGACGGCAGCCAGAACAGATAGAACCACCAGATCGGATCGGTCATGAACTTGCCGATGGCGAAAGCCCAGGTCTCTTTAATCGGGAAGAGTTTGAGCCAGGGCAGCGACTTTATCGGCGGCTGCTTGTCGCTCTCGATATAGGCCAGTTCCGCTGGCGTCACCTTGGGGTGGTCCCTGGGCTCGCGGTAAATCTTGAGCCACATGACGAGCCAGATGGCGCTCAAGCTGCCGGTGATGACGAACGCGGTCTGCCAATTGAAGGTTAGCACGATGACCGGAACGATGATCGGGGTGAGGATCGCGCCGATATTGGTGCCGGCATTGAAGACGCCCGTTGCGAAGGCCCGCTCGCGTTGCGGGAACCATTCCGTCACGGATTTCAGCGCCGCCGGGAAGTTGCCCGACTGGCCGAGACCCAGCGCGAACTGCGTGAAGATGAAGCCTGTGACCGATGTGACAAGCGCGCATGCAAGATGAGCGCAGGTCCAGATGACCACCGCGACCGTATAACCCGTTTTTGCGCCGAGCTTGTCGATCACGCGCCCGAAAATGAAATAACCCAGCGCGTAGGCAGCGGAGAACGCGAAGACAACGTAGGAATAACCCAGTTGGCTCCAGTGGAATTCGGCGGACAGCGTCGGCCGGAGGAACGACATCGTGAAGCGGTCGACATAATTCAGGGTGGTGGCGAAGAAGATGAACGCCAATATCACCCAACGATAACGGCCGACGCGCTCCGTGGCGGCGGCTATCACGGATTCGGATGCGGCTGCTCCCGTACCGCCGGTTGTCTGGGTCATCATTTCCCCCTGCGTGAGCTGCCGTCCGTAACGACTGCTTTTGGTTTGTGCGACGGTGTCCGCCCTCTCGCAAAAGGTCGTGCCGCCGTCTTTGATTTATTGTTTCATTGGCATCCGTGCTTTGGCCGTGCAGTAGATGGTACCGATCCCTTCGAAGTCAACTCGCGCTTTTTGACCAACCGCGACGTCGTGAATGCCGGTGGCCGCGCCCGTCGAGATCAGCATCCCGGCTTTGAGAGGGCGTCCCCGCTTGGCGCAGTGCTCGGCGATGAACTGCAAAGATTCCAACGGCCCGCCGAGAATGCTGGCCGCGCCGCCGCGGCCGACGGATTTGCCCTCGACGAAGGTTTCGCAGGTCAGAGCGGTCAGCGGAATATTGCGCCAGTCCGTTATCTCGGGGCCCAGGATCAATCCGGCATTGTTACCGAAATCGGAGACGACAACCGTCGGGCCGAGCGCGTTGATCGTCGCCAGCGGACTGCCGGCCGTTTCGATGCCGACGAACAGGCGTCCCACGATGGCGGCGGCGTCATTCGGCGACCAGTGCGCTTGGCCGGCAGGCGCGTCCTTGCCGATCTCGAAAATATATTCCGCTTCCACGGCGGCGAATCCGTCGGCAAAGATACCGAACGCGATGTTGTTGCCGCCTTGCGCCTTTTGAATCTCGCGGCGGAAAATCGGGCCGGCCAAGCGGTTCACGCCCAGCTGCGCCTCGTAGGCGGGCGGAATCCGGCCGATCTTCCAGCCGGCGATGTCATCCGGCCACAAAGCGATGGCCGCGTCTTGGCATTCATAGGCGCTTGCGAGATCGGGCGGAATTGATCCGGGATAATCGTCCAGCGCAACCGCGTTCAGCCGGGCGGCGACAAAGCGCTGCGCGATTCTGCTCGCAGATGCGAAATGAAGGGACTGTGCAGTTTCCATAAAAACCCCTGGATATTCCTGTCATGCCCCACGTTTTCTTCGGGGGACCTTGTGTC
>JAGWVX010000366.1 GCA_018970685.1 Alphaproteobacteria bacterium
CCTTAAGCTGTAGATGCGGACGCGCGCGTCAAATTCGGGATGCTCCTCTTCGATCAATCCGCCAGCCTTCAAAGTGCGCAGGTGGCGGCTCAAAGCCGGCGGATTGAGACCAACCGCTTCGGCGAGTTCACCCGCCCGCCGCGGTCGTTCGCGCAGCAGTTCGATCAGCTGGCGGCGGTGGGTATCGGCCAGTGCCGCCAGGGTGCAGTCGAGTTGCTTTGCAGCGGTCAATGCCACTCGGGCGCCTCGATTTTCAGCCCACTCGCTTTCTCCGCTTCCTCACGGCTGACAGCACGAACCGCCTGACCGAACGTCCAGACATGACCCTCTGGATCGCGTGCCCGGTAAGTCCGGTCACCGTAGAACTGGTCCGTCGGCTCCTGCAGGATGACGGTGCCTGCCGCGCGAGCGCGTGCGCAGTGTTCGTCGATCCCGCTCTTCATATGCGCATGAATGCTCTGGGTGTTCTTGCCACCCGCGGATGCGGGACTGGCGGTGAAATCGGCCCACTCGCTTCCCACATAGATCAAGCCGTCTCCGAACCGCGCCTCCAGGTGGGCGGCGCGGCCGTCCTTATCGGTGATGACCATGGTGCGTTCGAAGCCGAAGGCCTTCTCCAGCCACTCCAGTGCGGCCATCGGATCCTTGTAGAATACGGCGGTCGTGAGCGATGGCCGATGAAACGGATCATCCATGATGTCTTTTCCTTCTCGATCAGGAGAATAATTAACTACAAGGAGAAGTATCTGTCAATACTACAAATCAGACTCTTTACCGTAACCCTTCGAATACAACGTCGAGCTAAGCAGTTGGGGCTGGGTTCTGCGGTAGTCCAGTCGTACGCAACATGGCAGCGTTGCGCCATTTCCGGACTCCGGCCGGGAAAGAACGTTCGGCCAGCGATTGTCAGTCTCCCCCAACGATCGCTTCGATGAGCAGATGCCATGTCAGCAGCGCCGCTATGCCTCCAGTGAGAGCCAGCACGGCCAAGTTGGCAAGGCGCGGCCGCAGACTCAACAACAGTGCGGGTCCGCTTTGGTCACGCGAGACTGCCAAAGACGACATCACGCCCAGGTTGATCCATGCAGCTAGAGCGAGGGACCCGAGAATGAAGAATGGAGAAATCGTCCTGAACCACGACGCAGCGAGATAGGGTTCAAGAGGCGCGATCAAGACCTGGGAACCGGCAGATTTGATAGAAAGAGCGAGGAGAAAATACAATGTCGGCGCCGCCACCAACAAACCCACGACAGCAGCGGCCGAGAAAGCTGGGGTCTCATCTTTTTGCCGCGACCATGGCAACAGAAGTCGTTCTATCAGGTTTGTAAAGCTCATCGTTAGTACTCCCAAAGCCCAGTTTAATCCGGCCTCATCCGCTTCAGCAGCTTCGAACTCTGCGCGTGCGGCTCTTGTCCAAATCGACGAGCAGCCGATCCGCTCGCTAAGACCGAGGAGGATGGAAGCAAGGCTCATGTCGCTCGAACCGCTCCGCTCGTTGCGATTAGGTCGCGCACAAAAACCCGGCCGTCAGACGTGAGGCGATAAAGATGGCGCGGCGGGCGTCCGTTCGCCTGTGGAGCGCTCCACCGCGCCTCAAGCAATCCCATAGACTCCAATCGGCTGAGGAGCGGATAGAGCGTACCCGCTTTGAGGCCGGTCTCCTTCGACAAGTCGTAGCCATGCCACCATTGAGCGGGCGCTCCCGAAAGCGCATCCAGAAGTGACACCAAGCTGTGCGTGATCCGGACAGGTCGTTTCATAACATTATTCTATATATATCGATTAACAAAGTCAAATAGGCTAGCTGCATGCAATCAGGAATACGAATGACCGGAGTTGGCCTATGTTTGCCATTCGGCCGGCGGATTGGAGGTTCGAAATCAGTCTTTTGCCGTTGAACGTTGGAAGCGCCGGCGCTCACGATGCTCGCGCGCCCTCCCCGAAATTTGCAAGGCACATTCCGACGCTCGGCTGCTGGTGCAACCTCGACTCTCAAGGGGAGGGCGAATGATTGCTGCGAAACGTCACCAACTCGCCGTTCTTCGCGCAGGATGGCGACAGCAGTTCCACGATCAGCGGCGCGAGTATTTCCGGTGGCGGCAGCGTGGCGGGGTCCTCGCCCGGCATCGCGCGCATCCGCATATGGGTGCGCACCGGACCGGGATTGAGCAGGTTCGCCTTGATGTTCGTGGTCCCGCATTCGGCCGCGTAGGTCAGCGCCAGCGACTCCAGCGCGGCCTTGGCCATCGCGTAGCCGCCCCAAAAGGGCGTGAATTTGCGCGCCGCGCCCGAGGTGACAAACAGCGCACGCCCGGCATCGGATCGGCGCAGCAGCGGATCGAGCGAGCGGATCAGGCGCCAATTGGCGGTGACGTTGATGTCGAGGAGTTCCTGAAAGACCTTTGGATCAAGGTGCGTGAGCGGCGTCAAAAGGCCCAAAACGCCGGCATTGGCGAAGAAGGCGTCCAGTTTGCCCCAGCGTTCGAAGATCGAGGCGCCGAGACGATCCAGCGCGTCGAAGTCCTTGAGATTCAGCGGCACCAGCGTGGCGCTGCCGCCGGCCTTCTGGATTTCGTCGTCGGCGTCTTCGAGGCCGCCGACGGTGCGCGCCACCAGGATGACATGCGCGCCGGCCGCCGCCAGAGCGGTGGCCGCTGCCCGTCCGATGCCGCGCGACGCCCCGGTGACGAGTGCGACGCACCCTTTGAGGTCTTCGGTCATGATGTCTTCAAGCAACTTCGGCGAGGAAGGAAAGCTGACCGTCCTTGGCGCCTTCGGCAGCATCCGTCAGGCTGATCGGATAGTCGCCGGAGAAACAGGCGTCGCAGAATTTGGGCGCAGCCGGGTCGCGGCCGTCTTCGCCCATGGCGCGATACAGGCCGTCCATGGAGATGAACGCCAAAGAATCCGCGCCGATGAAGCGGCACATTTCCTCAACGCTCATTTCATGCGCTAGCAAGGCATGCTCGTTGGGCGTATCGACCCCGTAAAAACAGGAATGCTTAGTCGGCGGGCTGGCGACCCGGAAATGCACTTCCGATGCCCCGGCGTCGCGTACCATTTGTACGATCTTTTTCGAGGTCGTGCCGCGGACGATGGAGTCGTCGATCAGAACCACACGCTTGCCGTTCAGCATGGCGCGGTTGGGATTGTGCTTTCGCCGCACGCTGAAATGGCGGATTCCGTCGGACGGTTCGAT
>JAGWVX010000367.1 GCA_018970685.1 Alphaproteobacteria bacterium
ACGGCCGCGCGGTTTCGCTTGACGGCCGATCCCCGGTCCCACTGGAAAAGGCGGTCCCGGGCGACCGTTGGGCGCTGACGGAGGGAGCCGCTGCGATGCCCGAAACTTCGACAGGCATTCCCTTCAAGAAGATCGTCATCGTCGGCGGCGGCACGGCCGGCTGGATGACGGCGGCGCTTCTCTCGAAGTTTCTCACCGCGGGTTATGAAATCTGTCTCGTCGAATCCGAGGAGATCGGAACGATCGGCGTCGGCGAAGCCACCATACCCGCCATCAAAATCTTCAACCGGCTCTTGGCCGTCGATCAGGCCGAAGTGATGAAGGCGACCCAGGCCTCGTTCAAGCTGGGCATCGAGTTCGCCGATTGGCGCAGGAAGAACCACACCTACATTCACGGCTTCGGAAAGATCGGGAAGGATTTGCTGTGGCTGAGAACGCATCAGTTTTGGCTCAAGATGTTTCCGCGCGGCGGGTTCAAGGATTTCGATTTTTATTCGATCAACGCGCTCGCGGCGCGCAAGGGCAGGTTTGGCATGGGCCGGGCGGACCGGCCGAACTCGCCCCTGGCGGACATCGATTACGCGTATCATTTCGACGCTTCGCTTTACGCACGCTATCTGCGCGCCTATGCCGAGCAGAGGCGGGTCAAACGCGTCGAAGGCAAGATCGTTCGGGTGAAGCAGCGGCCTGAGGACGGCTTCATCGCCAGCGTGGTGTTGCAGAACGGCCGGGAAATCCCGGGCGAGCTGTTTATCGATTGCTCGGGAATACGGGCGCTTTTGATCGGTCAAACGCTCGGCATTGGTTATGACGCGTGGAATCGTTGGCTTTTGTGCGATCGGGCGCTCGCCGTGCCGTGCGCATCCGCGCCGGAGCTGCTGCCTTACACGCGCTCCACGGCCCGCGACGCCGGCTGGCAGTGGCGCATTCCCCTGCAGCACCGCATCGGCAACGGCCTCGTCTATTCCAGCAGCCTCATGGACGACGACGGTGCGGCGCGTGCGCTCTTCGCCAATCTCGACGGCGCCGTGCTGGCGGAACCTCGCCTGGTGAAATTCACGCCCGGCAAACGCCGCAAGACTTGGGAGAAGAACTGCGTCGCGATCGGCTTGTCGTCGGGTTTTCTTGAGCCTCTGGAATCGACGAGCATTCACCTCATTCAGACCGCCATCCTGCGCTTGGTGGCGCTTTTTCCCGGCCGCGGATTCCCGCATGCCGACACCGAGGAGTTCAACCGCCTGACGGACTTCGAATACGTCAATATTCGGGATTTCATCATCGCCCACTACAAGGTCACGGAGCGCGAGGACACGCCCTTTTGGGCCTATTGCAAACACATGGACATTCCCGACGCGCTTCGGGAACGGCTGAACTTGTTCAAATCGACGGCGCGTTTCTTCAAACGCAGCGAAGCGGAGTTGTTCCGAGAGGAGAGCTGGGTTCAGGTACTGCTCGGCCAGGGTCTGAACACCGGCAGCTACGATCCGATGGTCGATCTGGTGCCGGAAGACCAGATCGTCGGCTATCTCAAAGATATTGAAGACGTCATTGCCGACACCGTCGACACCCTGCCGCGGCATGGCGACTACATCGCGCAATATTGTCGGGCCGTGCACGGCGAAAACGCGAGCGCATAGAGCCGCTGCAACGATATAAGTGTCGCTTCGCGTACGGCAACGCTGCGCGAACATCTAACTCATTGAATTTTCGGAAGAATCCTGGTGCCGGAGGTGAGAATCGAACTCACGACCTACCCCTTACCAAGGGGTTGCGCTACCACTACGCTACTCCGGCGACCGGCGGACCGAGGCACATCCCGGCCCAAAGGGAGGGCTGCTATAGCCTATGGTTCGGTGAAAGGGAAAGGGTTCTGGTGTGGCGAAATCGGGTAAATCGGCCGGCCGGCAGGAGCGGCTTGCCGCGGCTCTGCGCGAGAACCTGAAACGCCGTAAGACGCGCGACCGCGCGCTGGCCGCAGAGCCGCAGCATGACCCCGATGAGGGCGCCTCCAAATTGCCCGTTCCGGACCAAAATCGGGCCCTCAAGTCCGGTTAACTTGAGCCGTCATTACATCTGTCGCAAGCGCGCCGACCGCGTTACAACGGCCCGCGCAGTGCTGCCGGCATACATCCGTCCGAGGGGTCATGGATAAGATAAGAATCAAAGGCGGGACCCGCCTCAACGGCGAAATTCCGATCAGCGGAGCCAAGAATGCGGCCTTGCCGCTGATGGTCGCCGCGCTGCTGACCGAAGCGCCGCTGACGCTCGCCAATGTGCCCAAGCTTGCCGACGTCGCTTTCATGGCCGACCTGCTGCGCCATTTCGGCGTGCGCGCGGAGTGGACGCCGGAAGCGGCATTGGGGCAGGGCGGGCGCTACCGGCTTTGCGCCGCCGATCTCACGGGAACGACCGCCGATTACGATATCGTACGCAAGATGCGGGCGAGTTTTCTGGTGTTCGGCCCGCTGCTGGCGCGGGCGGGCCACGCCAAGGTTTCGCTGCCCGGCGGCTGCGCCATCGGGGCGCGGCCGGTCGATCTGCATCTGAAAGCGCTCGAGACGCTGGGCGCCAAAGTGGACCTCGCCGACGGGTATGTGATTGCAGAAGCGCCGGGCGGTCTGAAGGGCGCAAATGTCGTGTTCCCCTTCGTCTCGGTCGGCGCCACCGAGAATGTGCTGATGGCCGCCACCCTGGCGGAAGGCCGCACGGTTATTTCCAACGCGGCGCGCGAGCCGGAGATCGACGATCTCGGCCGCTGCCTGACGGCGATGGGCGCGCGCATTTCGGGGCTCGGGACCTCGTCGATCGTGGTCGACGGCGTCAAGAGTCTGCATGCCGCCGAGCATTCCGTGCTGCCCGACCGCATCGAGACCGGCACCTATGCGATGGCCGTGGCGGTAACCGGCGGCGAAGTCGAATTGACCGGCACGCGCGCGGACCTGGTCGGCGCTCTCGTTTCGCTTCTGGAGGAAGCGGGCACCCGGGTAACGCCCACCAACAACGGCCTGATCGTCGCGCGCAACGGCGTGCGGCCGGCCTCGGTATCGGCGGCGACGGCGCCGTTCCCGGGCTTTCCCACCGATCTTCAAGCGCAATTCATGGCCCTGATGGCGACGGCCGAAGGAACCTCCCATATAAGAGAGACCATCTTCGAGAACCGTTTCATGCATGTCCCCGAACT
>JAGWVX010000368.1 GCA_018970685.1 Alphaproteobacteria bacterium
AATACGGAACACTGAGGCCGTTGCATCCAAGTGCCGCCGCAAGCGGGGTTGTGGTATAGCTTTACCCATGTTTCGATTCGGTTTGCGCCTCGCCGCCTGTTTTGCCGTCCTCGCCTGCTGCGCCCTTTCAGTGCCCGGGCAGAACCTTGCTCCCACGCCGCCGATGGGCTGGAACAGCTGGGACGCCTACGGGCTCACCATCGACGAAGCCGACTTCAAGGCCAACGCGGCCGTGCTGGCCGGGCTGAAGCAGGACGGCTGGACCACCGCGGTGATCGACGAAGGCTGGTACATGGAAAATCCCTTCGGCGACACGCTGAAGGCGCGGGACTATCAGCTGGATGCACACGGGCTGCTGATACCGGTCGCCGACCGCTATCCGTCCTCGGCCGGCGGCGCCGGCTTCAAGCCGCTGGCCGATTGGCTGCATGCGCAGGGCCTGAAGTTCGGCATCCATATCGTCCGCGGCATTCCCAAACAGGCGGTGCAGGAGAACACGCCCATCGCCGGTTCGGACTTCCACGCCGCGGACGCGGCTGACACTTCGGACACCTGTCCTTGGGACGACGGCAATTACGGCGTGCGCGACGACGCCGCGGGCCAAGCCTATTACGACTCGATGGTCGCGCTTTATGCGTCCTGGGGCGTGGATTTTCTCAAGGTCGACTGCATCGCCGACCATCCCTACAAAGAGAGCGAGATTCGCCAAATTGCCGCCGCGATCAAGAAATCGGGGCGACCGATCGTGCTGAGCCTGTCGCCTGGGCCGTCGCAGATTTCCCATGCCATCGAATATAGGCGCTACAGCCAGATGTGGCGCATCTCCAACGACATCTGGGACAAGTGGGACTTCAAGAACCATACGCCGGACGGCTTCCCGAGCGGCGTCGTGACGGCGTTCGGACATCTGGCGCTGTGGTCCGGCTGGAGCGGGCGCGGACATTGGCCGGATGCCGACATGCTGCCCTTCGGTTCGCTGACGCCGCACCCGGGCTGGGGAGAGCCGCGTCTGTCGCGGCTCACGCCGGAGGAAGAGCGCACGCAGTTCACGCTCTGGGCCGTCTCCCGCTCACCGCTGATCCTGGGCGCCAACCTCACCAAGCTCGACGCTTTCACCAAGTCGCTGATCACCAACAAGGCCGTCATCGCCGTCAACCAGACGTCGTGGGACAGCCATCCCGTCACCGGCCTGCCCGCGGGCTTCGACAATATCCGGGTTTGGACCGCCTCGGCGGGGCCGCACGCGAAGCCCGTCCGCACCGTGGCGCTGTTCAATCTCGGCGACAAGCCGGCGGCGGTGAAAGTCGATTGGAACGAACTCGGCTTTCCCGGCGAACATGCGTCCACCGATTTGTGGACCGGCACGACGCACGCGGCGTCCGCGGAATTGGACGTCACGCTGCCGGCGCATGGCAGCGCGATCTACCGCCTCGATTGAACGCAGCTCAGTGCTCGTCCTTCCAGATCCTGCGATAGGACAAGAACAGCAGGCCGGAGAGCAGCACCAGGAAGGCCATCACTTCCAGGCCCAAGCGGTGGCGCTGCTCCAGCTTGGGCTCGGAGGCCCAGGCCAGGAAAGTGACCACCGACTTGGCCTCGTTCGCCACCGTCGACGGCGTGCCGTCGGAGAACGTCACCGAGCCGTCCGTCAGCGGCGGCGGCATGGAAATGTTCCGGCCGGCGAAGTACGGATTGTAGTACTTGCCGTCGAGCACCTTGAAGCCCTTGGGCGGCTTTTGGCCGAAGCCCATCAGGATCGAGTAGATGTAATCCGCACCGCCGGCGCGCGCTTTGACGATCAGCGACAGATCGGGCGGCAGCGCACCGCCGAAATTGGCGCGCGCCGCCTGCTCGTTGGGGAACGGCGCCGGGAAATGATCGGCGAGGATGCCCGGCCGGGTCAGACGGTTGCCGTTGGCGTCGACCGTTTCGCCCTTGTCGTTGGGGCCGGCGGGAATCTTGTAGCCGGCGGCGATCGCCTTGGCCTGCGCCTCGGTGAAACCGGGGCCGCCGGGCGCCGCCAGATCGTTGAAGGCGACCAGATCAAGACTGTGACAGGTCGAACAGACTTCCTTGTAGACTTGGAAGCCGCGCTGCAGCGCCGCCCGGTCATAGGTGCCGAACGGACCGTCGAACGACCACTGCACATGCATGACCGGCAGCGGCAGGCTGGTGTCCTCGGCGGATGCCGCCGCACATAACGAAACCCCGAGCACCAAGGCGGCGAGAGGGAGAGCGATCTTCATATCCGTTCTCCTCATACTTTTGCTTTGGCGCCAAGAACGGTCTTGGCGATGCTATCGGGCAGGGCCTTGGGCGTTTCGATCAGGCCGAGGACCGGCATGAGCACCCAGAAGAAGGCGTAGTAGTACGCCGTGCCGAGCCGCGCCAGCCAGACCATCGGCAGCGCCATGCCGCCGAGCTGCAGCACCGCGTCGGCGCTTTGCGCGCCGACATAGCCGAGCATCGCGCAGTCCGCGACGAAGATCCAGAAACACTGTTTCATCAGCGGGCGGAAGCGGCAGGAACGCACCTTGGACGTGTCGAGCCAGGGGATGAAGGCCAGCGACAGCAGGGCGCCCGCCAGAACCAGCACGCCGATCAGCTTCTGCGGAATCGAGCGCAACATCGCGTAGAACGGCAGCAGATACCATTCGGGCACGATGTCCGGCGGCGTCACCAGCGGATTGGCCTGGGTCGCATTGTCCGGATTGCTGAAGAAATCCGGCGCGAAGAACACGAATCCGGCGAATAGAATGAGGAACAGCACCAGGTAGAACGCATCCTTCACCGTGTAATAGGGATGGAAGGGAAGCGTATCCTGCGGCCCCTTCACGTCGATGCCGAGCGGATTGTTGTTGCCCGGCACATGCAGCGCCCAGATGTGCAGGCCGACCACGCCGGCGATCACGAAGGGCAGGAGGTAATGCAGCGAGAAGAAGCGGTTCAGCGTGGCATCGCCGACGGCGAAATCGCCCCACAGCCAAGTGGTGATGGCGCTGCCCATGTGCGGGATCACCTGATCGAGCGCGCTGAACAGTGAAGTGATGACGGTGGCGCCCCAGAAGGACATCTGCCCCCAAGGCAGCACATAACCGAAGAAGGCCGTCGCCATCATCAGGATGTAGATGAGCACGCCCAGCAGCCAGAGCACCTCGCGCGGCG
>JAGWVX010000369.1 GCA_018970685.1 Alphaproteobacteria bacterium
TTCAAACCCTTCGCCATCAGCGCGGCGACGAAGACGAGGGCGGGGGCTGTCGCATAGGCTGGTACGGCTCCGGCCAGCGGGCTCAGCACCAGGCTGAGCAGGAATAGCACGCCGACGACCACGGCCGTCAGTCCGCTGCGCCCACCCGCCTGGATTCCCGAGGCGCTTTCGATATAGGCGGTCACCGGCGAGGTGCCGAGCGCGGCGCCGATCATGGTGCCGACGGCGTCGCTGGTCAGCGCCAGGCGCGCGTTCTTCAAGCGCCCATTCTCATCGAGCAACTTTCCTTGATAGGCGACGGCCGTCAGCGTACCGGACGTGTCCAGCATATCGATCAGCAGGAACACCAGCACGCTGGTGAGGATCGCTTCGCCGGCGGCGCCGTTAAAGTGCATCGCCAGGAAAGTCGGCGCGATGGAGGGCAGGGGCGCCGTCAGCACGGGCGGCGCCTGCAGATGAAGGACGATGGCGGCCCCGGTGGCACCGATCACGCCGATCAACACCGCGCCGATCACGCCGCGCGCCGCCAAAGCGAAGATCACGATGAATGCGCCCGCCGCGATCAGCACGCGCGGGTCCGTAAGGATGCCGCCCTGCACCAGCGTGTCGGCGCTCGCCACTACCACGCCGGCGTTCTCCAGACCGATCAGCGCCAGGAAGAAGCCGATGCCTGCCGCGATCGCCAGCTTCAGGCTCTGCGGCAGCGCGTTGATCAGCCACTCGCGCGCCGGCGTGATCGAAATGCCGACGAACAGAATTCCGGATAAGAACACGCAACCCAGCGCCAGCCGCCAATCGCCGTTCAGCGCAGGAACGACGGTGTAGGCGAAGTAAGCATTCAGCCCCATGCCGGGCGCCAGCGCGACGGGAAGCTTGGCATACAACCCCATCAGCAGCGTCGTGAGACCGGCGGCGAGGCAGGTGGCGACGAACACCGCCCCCTTGTCCAAACCCGCTGCCGACAGGATCAGCGGGTTGACGAACATGATGTAAGCCATGGTGAAGAAGGTCGTGGCGCCGGCCACGATCTCGCGCTGCACGGTGGTGCCGTGCGCTTTCAGGTCGAAGAATGTGTCGAACATGTGCCCCTGCGGCGGATGCCTGCAAATCGGCAACATAGGGGAAGACGCAGCCGGCCCAAAACACGAAAGGCCGGGCGAAGCCCAGCCTTTCCGCCGCGGATCCCGCGGAACTTTCTCCCCGAACTTGGCCGTTCTTGACCGGAAGCCTTACCGTCCGTTTATCGCTGTGTGTGATACTGGAAATCCTTGGAAATGTCACGAAACTTTGGTGATTGAGGCGAGGATGCGGCGAAATAAAGGCATAGTTCCAGCTAGCCTATTGCTTTCATTGGCGTTGTCCCCGGTGTCATTTGCCTCCTCGGCGACAAATACCCCTAACGAACGTGTCCTTGATGCCACAACGCCTGCACAATGCGACCCGGATCTCGAGAGTCCGGACTATGTCGGCGGCGTCGATGTGAACGGCGATCGAATCGTGCCCGCCGATATAGGCGGGGGCGTAGCCGTGGACCTCAGCCATATCTTGGTGGAACCTCTGCTGGTGCCCGACCGCCAAGGCCGCCATGTTAAGGTGGCGGTGCAGGGCGTCGAGTTCGGTCCGGCCGATCCGCCGTGCACGCCGCCAGATCGCGCCAAGCCGGAGCACTAGCTTGACTCCGTGCGCTCCTGCCCGGACCGTGGCGGCATGCGCGTTCTAACTTTCGCCTTCTTGCTCCTCTGCCTGAGCCTGCCGGCGGCGCACGCCACCGGGACTTGGCACATTCTCAAGGATCATTGGTCGACCGCCGACGAACGGGGCTTCGGAAAATTCGTTGCCGCCATCGGAGCCAGCAATTGCAGCTCGTCGGAAAGTTGTCTGCGCGACCCCGCCAATCCCTATCGCGCCACGGACAAGCATTTCGTCGACATCGACGTCGATTGCGCCAAGTGGCCGTATCTCCTGCGCGCCTATTACGCCTGGAAGAACGGCTTACCGTTTTCCTATGTCGATGCCATCAGCGGCTCGGGCGACAATCTGCGTTTTACAAAAACCTCCAACCGCGCCGTCTCGCGCCGCAGCCTGAACGACCGCGGTGGGGGCATCGACGGACCCGCCGTCATCCGCCAGATGCTCGACACGGTGTTCTCGGGCACCTATCGCATCGACGCCGCCGAGCGTCGCGGCGTGCTGTCGGATTTCTATTCGCCGGCGCTCGATCCGCAGTCGATTCATCCCGGCACGGTAATCTACGATATCAACGGCCATGTCGGCATCGTCTACAAGGTCGATAGTGACGGCCGCATCTTCTACATGGACGCCCATCCCGATTTCACCATCACCCGCAGCGTCTATGGCGCGCAATTCGGGCAAAGCCCGGTGAAGCTCGGCGGTGGGTTGAAGAACTGGCGGCCGCTCAGGCTGGTAGGTGCGCATCGTGACAAGGAAGGGCATTATCTCGGCGGCCGCATGGTGTTCGCCGAGAACGATCAAAT
This sequence comes from Alphaproteobacteria bacterium, assembly GCA_018970685.1. Taxonomy (GTDB): domain Bacteria; phylum Pseudomonadota; class Alphaproteobacteria; order Micropepsales; family Micropepsaceae; genus Rhizomicrobium. Next base: position 2,496 of record JAGWVX010000369.1, read on the forward strand.
CCCGGATTTCTCGCTGGTTCAGTATGTTGGCACCGAGCCTAATCCGAAGCGCGACGTGAAGCAGGCGAAGTTCGTCTACGGCGGCGAGGAGCTGGGTTTCTACGAATATGTCCGCGCCGCTGTCTCAGGCGGAAAGATGACCTACAACCCCGTTTACGAACTCAAGATGACGATAAAGACGTTGTGCAACGACCTCGACGATCGCGCGCAATATGTGAATCTGGCGATCTCCGACGGCATCGACCGCAAACCGCATCCGTCCAGCCTACCGGACAACATCTTCGAGTCCGACGACAACACCTGGGAAAGCTACGCCACGCCGGCGCGCGACGCCCGCACCCGCGCCGCCTTCGCGCAGTTCTACAAGGATATGTCGCAGATGATCGATCTGTGGGTCCATCGCGACCCGCGCATCGTTTATGATGGATACGATTTGCGGAAAGATCTGCTTAAGGCTTACGCCGCCCGATCCAAGGCCTGCACCATCACCTATCTCAACTCCGCCAAGCGCCCGGTATCGATCACCTTCGACGACATCGCACATCGTGTCTATGCGCTGTCGTTCGATCCCTACGACTGCATCGAACTGCGGTGGGGGGCGAGCGGGGCGGAGCGCGACAGCTGTCCGGAGTCGAAGACCAAGCTGCGCTGGTA
>JAGWVX010000018.1 GCA_018970685.1 Alphaproteobacteria bacterium
GGATCTTCGCATCTCTCACACTCGACCAGCGGCAGGAAGCGAACGCGCGCATCATCTACATCTTGTCCAGCCGGGGTTCCGAGGGCTTCATGACGCTTGGCCTGCTGCACCGGCAAGACCACTATTACTATCCGCCTCCCTGCAACACACCGGATTGCTACACCCCCCCTTCCCCGATGGTGTACCGATACGACCCGCATGACAGGTGGTATGTCGTCCGGTTATGGCAGCGCATTAGGCACTGGCTGTTCGGCACGCCCTATCTGCCGCATAAATATTGGCAGCCCAACGACCTAACGCCAGCGGACGCCTCCGACCAATCGTCGTCTTACGATACATCGTCCGCCTATGGCGCGGCATCTACGTCCGTCGGCGCTTCGCCGAAGGTGAGCGTCGACAACGGCGTCAGCGCCAACGCGTCGTCCGTCTCGATGGCTCCGGCGGATAACGGGGTCGGGTCCTACGGCGGCGCGAGCGGTTATCAGAGCAGTGGTCAAAGCGGTTCCTATTACGGCAGCAGTAGTTACAGCGGTTATGGAAATTGGTCCGACAGCGGATATTCCGGCAGCGGATATTCTGACAGCGGTCCGCCGTCGGTGATCACTCCCAGTGACAGCGAGGCGTTGATGTATTTCGACATCGCCGCCGACCTCGGTCATCCGCTCGCCAAGGATTATGCCAGTTCCCAGATCGACTACATGTCGCAATACGGCGATGTGCCGAGCATCGTTGCGATGGCGGCGGCGCGCGCCCGCTATTGGGAGCCGCCTTTCGAATTTTATCCCGGTACCACCGCCGGCGGCGTGCCCCATAGCGACGAGAGCGAGCCCAATTTCGCCCAACGCATCGCGCTGACCCGTGTGCATGAGATTCCCTTCTATGCAATCCAAGATGCCCTGGCTTTCCGCGGCCTGCTCCGAAGAACGCGCGGCCCATGGGCCGTTTCGCCGGCCGCCGTCGCGCAGGCAATCAGGAAATTCCAGAGTGCGCTGAACTTCGAGCCCACGGGTTTCCTGGCGCCGCGGCAGACGGTGCGTCTCATCCAGATGGCGGCCGTCGACGGCGACGCGGAATCGCAGAACCGTCTGGGCATCATGTATGCCAAAGGCATCGGCGTGGCGCGGAATTTCGTGCGCGCTCGTGACTGGTTCGACAAGGCAGCGAAACAGAACTATGGCGAGGCTCTCTACAATCTGGGTGTGCTTTACAAAGTCGGCCCCGACGGCGTCGCCCAGGACAAGGACAAGGCGGCACGTCTGTTCGTCGATTCCGCGCTGGCCGGTTTCAACCCCACACGCAGCGAACTGAAAGACCTGCTGGCACAAGCCGACGGCCCCGAACACGCGGCAAGGAGATGACCATGAGCGCGACTTCGATCCTGCGCCGCATACCCGCTGTCTGTTGCGGCGCGATTCCTTTCGCCGCGCTGTTGTGGCTCGGCGCCGCGCCGGCCCAAGCCGACTGGTACGGCGAGCGTCCGGCTGACTCTGGCGCCAGCCAAACGGCAGCGCTGCTGGATCCCTATGATCCGGTACCGGAGATCGGCTGCCGCGAACGTGGAGACTGCCGCGACGACTATGAGCGGCGCGGCGAGCGGCATGGCGAAGGCCGTCACGAAAGACCCGGTGGCAGGCCGCTGCGCTATGCCGACCGCGACGCGCTGCTTGTTGATTGCAGCCGCCAGCATCGCGACATGTTTTCCTCGGTGAACGCAGCTGTCAGCCATGCGCCGCCGAACGCCACCATCCTGATCCTGGCGCCCGGCGACGGCGCGACCTGCGTCGAGAGCGTTCACATCCCCGGCCCGATGACGATCGCGACCTTTGGCGGCGGTCAAGCCGTCATACAGGCGCCGCCCGGACAGCCCTGTCTGCGGGCAGATATCCCGCTTGGCGACACGCTGACCATCGAAGGTATCCGCTTTATCGCCCGCGGCCGCGACGCGCCATGCGTTGCCGTTCAGGCCGGTCATGTCGTCATACGCAACAGCCTGATCGATTCCCGCACGCGGGACTGGGCTATCGACGTGCACGAATCCGGCGAACTGACGGTCGAGGCGACGCACATAGAGACCGACGGGTCCGGTCTGCATGCGGATCGCGCGCTGGTCGATCTCCATAATCTTGATATCGACATCGATACCGGCCGTGCGGGCGTGGGACTTGTGCTCGACCGCACCGACGGCACCATTGGCGGCGGCAGCCTTATCGGCGGCAAGATCGGCATCGCGGCCTCCGCCGGAACACATGGACTTGAACTGACGGATACGAAGATCAGCAAAGCCGACACCGGCGTGGCGCTGATGCCCGGCGGGCTCGGCAACATCACGCTCAGACGCCTGGCCATGTCCGGAAACGAAAACGGGCTGATCATCGCCCCGGGCACGCAATCGCAAGTCACCGGCACGGTGATCACCGACAGCCGTGAGACCGGCATCGCGGTCTACGGCGCCGACACGCTGATCGACAGCAACAAGATCGTAGGCGCGGAGGTCGGCATTAGGCTCTCGTCCGCCGGCGCCTTCCCGCCGCGCGCGCTCGCCGATTTCGCCGCCGGTCCCATGGGCGGCGGTCCGGACGGCGGAAGGCCAATCGTCGAGAACAATCTAGTCGCCAACGTCCGTCATGCCGCGGTCGCCGTCGAAGGCCGCGTACACGGGCGCGTTATCGGCAACGTTTTTTACGCGCCCGGCCACGCATCGTGCTTCGCCGGCGATGACATTGATGAAGACGCAAACCGGTGCCACGATTCCTGGCTGTCCTGGCCGTTCTGACGACAGTTTCCGACATTCTTTTCGCGCGCATTTGATCGCGCCGGGCTGGCATCCGTATGGCCGACGGCTATGCTTGCGCCAAATCCTTCCGTCACGACGAACAAGAGCAAATGCGTATCGACACGGCATGGTCTCCGTTCCCCTTTCGCCCGGCTGCCGCGATTGCCTTCTTCGCGGCCCTGATTGTCCCGCCCGCGTTTGCGGGGCCGCCGTTCATCACCGACGATCCGGAACCGGTCGATCTTCACCATTGGGAAGTCTATGCCTTCTCGGCCGCCACGCAGGTCAAAGGTGATTTTGGTGGCACGCTGGCGGCGCCGAGGTGAATTACGGCGCCGCGCCGAATCTTCAGCTGCACATCATCGTGCCGCTGGCATTCGATGCACCGGGCGGCGCGCCGACGCAAACCGGTATCGGCGACATCGAACTCGGCGCCAAATACCGCTTCTACAACAACGGCGGGCTGCAGATCGGTTCTTTCCCGCTCATAGAGGTCCCGACGGGCGATTCGAAGCTCGGTCTCGGCAGCGGCTATACGCGCGAATACGTCCCCATCTGGATACAAGAAGATTTCGGGCGCTGGACGACATATGGCGGCGGCGGCTACTGGCATAATCCCGGGCCTAGAAACCAAGACTATTGGTTCGCGGGATGGCTGCTTCAGCGGCAGATCACCGGCGATCTCGCACTTGGCGCCGAACTCTTCCATCAGACGGCCGACACGGTCGGCGGACATGATACCACCGGCTTCAATGTGGGAGGCATCTACGACTTCACCGACCACTGTCATTTGTTGTTTTCGGCCGGACGCGGATTGCAGCACCCACAAGGTACGAACGAATTCTCCTATTACCTGGCGATCCAATGGACCAACTGATCAGTAAAAATTTCTTCGATTTCGCATCTGGCGGTCTCCTCGCCGAACAGGTAGTCACCTAGAAGCATGCGGATGCTCACCGCCCACGATGGCTCGCGTCCGAATGCAAATGCGGTGATATAAGAGATGCGGTCATTCAAGCGTGCCGATTCAAGAGGCACGCGGAAAATTTTCACACCTGTAACAAAAATCCGGAAAACTTATTCGAGATCATCGGTTAGGCATCGGCGTCGTCGTATTGCACGAAGGATTTTTTGATTTGCATTCGCGGAAAAATATTTCTGACGTTCACGTCGCAGGCCATTCGTCTTCATCCAACCGCGTCTTATTATGGAAACGCTTCCAAGAATTTCTCGCGGAAAACGATGCGGAAGTCACGGTCGCGTTCCGCCAAGCGATGATCCGCGGCAGCGCCACCGACGAAAAAGCGGAATAGACGATAACAAGATAGGGACACGCGGGCGCTTATCCCCGCGCTGCAGCAAGAGCATGCACGGCTGGAAAGTTATGATGCAGGTGCGAAGAACATGCAGACCCTCCCCCGCGCGGCGGGAGCCATTGCCAAACCGCCCAAAAGAATGACAACGGGAGACTTTAAATTTGCAAGCAATTACACACGCCTGTGGTCTTCGACCCTTGTTTCGCAAGACGCATACATACCAGTCTGGCTTGCAGATCAGCCTTTCCTTTAGGCATGATGCCCAACTGACGCACCGTGCCGCCGCCGGATGAGCCGGTGCGCTCGTGGGATCATGTCCGGCAGGTGCGGCATCGGCATACTCATGGCAAACTTTGACAATAGTGACTCGCATTCCCTCGCGCAGGCTTCCGTGAAGGGGACGGTGAAGTGGTTCAACGCAACTAAGGGCTACGGTTTCATCACGCTAGAAAATGGTGGGGACGCGTTCTGTCATGCGTCGGCGCTAGCGGCGCTGGGCGCTCCCAATCTTCCTCAGGGCGCGACTATCGTTTGCGATTTGCAGGAATCTCCGAGGGGACTCCAGGTCGTAACCGTTCATAACGTGGATACCAGCACGGCCGATCCAAATCCGCCGCGACGCCCGCGGCGCGATTTCGGCGATGGTGGCGGTAGAGGCGGCTTCAGCGGCAGCGATCGTTTCAGCGGAGGAGACCGCTTCGGCGGTTCTGATCGTTTCGGTGGAGGTGGAAGCTATCGCGACGCAGGACCAACTGGCCCGATGGTCGAAGGCACCGTTAAATTCTTCAACGACCAAAAAGGCTTCGGCTTCGTCATGCCGGATAACGGCGGTGGTGACGTCTATATCCATGCCAGCGCCTTGCGCCGGTCGGGTATCGCAGCCCTGGCGCCGGAGCAGCGTATCCGCTTTTCGACCAGGCAAGGCATGAAGGGCGTTGAAGTCGATCGTGTCGAAGTGGTCTGACACAAAACGAAACGGGTCTGTGCGGGACGGCGGAAAACCTCGCTTTCTTCACTAGTTGAAGCGCCTTCGTCCCGCGCAAGTCTGCTTTGTTTCGACGTCAGTTCGACCAGCCATTGAATCCCCACAATTCATGCCGATATAGGGGTGATCTATATCGGGCCAGTATAGATTGTGGTTGGGGCGATGGACGTCCGTACGATCTGCTTGGGGATTCTGACTCGTGCCGATGCAACGGGCTACGAGATCAAGAAACGCGTCGAAGAACACGGCTTCCGGCATTTCGTCGAAGCGAGCTTCGGCTCGATCTACCCCGCACTTGACAAGTTGAGCCGCGACGGTCTGGTTTCCGTCCGCGAGGAGATCCAAGAAAAACGTCCTGACCGTAAGGTCTATTCGATCACCCGGGCGGGCCGCAGCGCCTTCATCGATTCTCTGATGACCCCTCTTCCCGAGGATCGCCATCGCTCACCATTCGCATTCGCGATGCTGTTCTCCGACCTGCTGCCAGAACAGCGGATCGCTCAGATGTACGACGCCTATGCCGCACAGACCGAAGATGCGTTTAGGCAATTGCAGCAGGCAAAGCCGCAAAGTGCTGGCGGGCATTTCGCAATCGGCCTTGGCCGGGCGGCCTATGGTGCCATTCTGGATTATCTGCGCGTTCATCGTGCGGAACTCGAAACACAGACGGCCGAAGCGGCCGAGTAGCGGAGCAGCCAGTGTTTGCAAGTTTGAAATCGCTGATCGTGGGAACCTATACGCGCTTCATGCCGCGCTTCTGGCTTTCCATGAAACCGCAATATCAATGGGCCCTTGGCATCGCCATCGTCGTGATGCTGTGGCTGGCGACCGGTGTCTTCCAGCTCGGCGGACATACGGCAGAAGGCGCGGCGGCGCAGGCGAAGCCGGCCAGCAGCGTTCCCAGCGTGCGCGTGGCGGCACTGACCGCCGTGCTGCGCGACGCGACGATCACGGTGAAAGGCCGCACACAGGCATTGCACTCGGTGGACGTGCGCGCCGAGGTGGAAGGCGTCGTGAAGGCGCTGCACTTCGAAAAAGGCGATCGCGTCAAGCAGGGCCAGGTGCTCTGCGAGATCAAACTCAACGACCGCGGTGCCAAGGCCGCGCAGGCCAAGGCGCAGATGGCGCAAGCCGCTAAAGAACTGCAAGTCGCCGAGGACCTTTACAAGGAGGGCTTCCGCTCCAAGACGCAACTGGCGCAGGCCCAAGCCTCATATGAGGCCGCGAAAGCCGGCGCCTCGACCATGGACATCCAGCTTGCCAACACCATGATCCGTGCGCCTTTCGACGGCGTGGTGGACGACCGCTATGTAGACGTCGGCGATTACATGCGGGTGGGCGACAAATGCGCCATGGTGATCGCGCCCGAACCGTTCCTGGCAGTCGGCACCCTCAGTGAAGAGGAAGTCGGCGAGGTCGTCGTCGGCGACGAGGCGAGCGCCACGCTGGTCACGGGCGAGACCGTGAAGGGCCACGTGCGCTTCGTGTCCGATCACGCGGACGAAGCGACCCGCACCTTCCGGGTCGAGGTGGAACTGCCAAACCCCGACAACAAACTGCGCGACGGCGTCAGCGCCGATATCCACATCCCCGTCAAGCGGCTCTACGCGCAGAAGATATCGCCCGGTATCCTGGTGTTGGATGATTCCGGCGTGGTTGGCGTTCGCACGGTGAAGAACGGCGTCGTGCGCTTTATGCCGGTGCACATCATTTCCGACGGACCGGGCGGGATGTGGGTGTCCGGCCTGCCGAATCTCGTCAATGTCATCACCGTCGGCCAGGAGTTCGTCACCGACGGCGAGCATGTGAGGTCGGTAATGGACAGGACCGGAGCGATGCTATGACCCGAATTGTCCTATGGGCGGCGCATAACACGCGCCCAGTGCTGGCACTGATCGCCGTCGTCATCATCGCCGGTGTATATGCCTTCGTCTCGATCCCCAAAGAAGCCGACCCCGATCTGCCGATCCCCTACATCTCCGTCTGGGTCAACTATCCGGGCATCAGCCCCGAAGACAGCGAACGCCTTCTGGTCAAGCCGCTGGAAGCCAATCTGCGCTCCATCGAGGGGATAAAGACCATGACGGGACGCGCCCGCGAGGGCGGTGGCTCCGTGACGCTCGAATTCAACGCCGATTTCAACAAGCAGAAGGCACTTGAGGACGTGCGCGCCCAAGTGGACGCGACCAGGCCGCGGCTGCCGCCGGAAGCCGACCCGCCGGGCGTCTGGGAAGCCAACACCTCTTCGTTCCCGGTGATCACGGTGGCGCTGTCCGGCGATCTGCCGGAGCGCACCTTGGTGCGGCTGGCCCGCAATCTGCGCGACGAACTCAAAACGATTCCCAGCGTGCTGGAAGCGGACTTAAGCGGCGCGCCGGACGAACTGCTCGAAGTGACGATTGATCCCGCCAAGCTCGAAAGCTACGGGATCACGATGAACGAGGTTTATAGCGCGGTCAGCGGCAACAACAGTCTGATCGCCGCTGGTTCCATCGACACCGGCCACGGTAGCTTCAAGGTGACGGTTCCCGGCGTCATCGCCACAGCGCAGGACGTGCTTGATCTGCCGATCCGCTCGACGGCCGATTCCACCGTCACGCTCAAGGACGTGGCCTCCGTGCGCCGCACCTTCTACGACCGCACGACTTATGCCCGGATGAACGGCCTGCCCACCGTCGCCATCGACGTGTCGCGGCGCACCGGCACGAACATCATCGCGAACAACGAACAGGTGCGCGCCCTGGTGGCGCGCGTGCAGAAGACCTGGCCGCCGGGCGTCCACGTCAACTTCATGTTCGATCAGTCGACCTTCATTCGCGACCAGCTCGGCTCGCTGTCGGATTCGATTCTGCTCGCCGTCCTGTTGGTGATGATCATTATCGTCGCCGCGCTCGGCATCCGCTCCGGCCTGCTGGTCGGCGTGGCGATCCCGACCTCGTTCCTGATGAGCTTCATGGTGCTCAACGGGTTCGGGATGACGCTCAATTTCATGATCATGTTCGGCATGCTGTTGGCGGTCGGCATCCTGGTCGACGGCGCCATCATCGTGGTCGAATATGCCGATCGTAAAATGACCGAAGGCCACACGCCGCGCGAAGCCTTCGCTGAAGCGGCCGTGCGCATGTTCTGGCCCGTGGTCAGCGCCACCGCAACGATGGTCGGCGCTTTTCTGCCGATGCTGCTGTGGCCGGGCATGGTCGGCAAATACATGAGCTACTTCCCGATCACGCTGATTATCGTGCTGAGCTCGTCGATGGTCGTGGCGTTGATCTTCCTGCCGGTTCTGGGCGGCATCTTCGGCAAGCCGCCGCTGCGCGACGAAACGCACGAAAAAGCGATCGAAGCGTCCGAGACCGGCGACTGGCGGGAAATCCCCGGCATCACCGGTTGGTACGCCCATCTGGCGGCCCGCCTGACTCGTCATCCCGGCAAGGTGATCGGCGGCGCGCTGGGCGTCGCGTTCCTCATCATCCTGGGGTTCGCCTTCTTCAACAAGGGCGTGGAATTCTTCGTCAAGACCGACCCCGATTTCGCCAACGTCTATGTTTCGGCGCGCGGCAATCTCTCTGCGGTGGAGAAGCGTGATCTGGTGATGAGCGTCGAGAAGCGCATCGAAGGTATCGACGGCCTGCAGTACATCTATGCGACGTCCGGCCATTCCGGCAACGACGACGCCCCGGTCGATAACATCGGCCGTGTCATGGTCGAACTGAAGCCCTACGAGCAACGCCGTCCGGGTAACGTGATCCTCGAGGAAATCCGCAAGCGAACGGAGGGCATGGCCGGGCTGCATATCGAAGTGACCAAACCGGGATCTGGACCATCCAACGGCAAGGACATCGACATCGAAGTCACCTCGGATAATTACCCCGAGATGGCGCAGGTGACGGATGCGCTGCGCCGGCACATGGACAAGCAACCGGAGCTGCGCGACGTCGAGGACACCAGATCTCTACCGGGTATCGAGTGGCACATGACGATCAACCGCGAACTGGCCAGTCGGTTCGGCGTGAACGCGCAGCAGATCGGCACTGCCGTTCAGCTGGTGACCAACGGCGTCTTCATCGCGCGTTACCGCCCAGACGACACGGACAACGAAGTCGACATCCGCGTACGCTACCCCAGTCATGCGCGCGGCGTCCACGCGCTCGACGGGCTTAGGATTGCCACCAGCAGCGGCGCCCTGGTCCCGATCAGCAATTTCGTGACGATGACACCCGCCAAGGAGACAAACGACATCGAGCGCAAGGACATGCACAGGGTCTATCACGTGCGCGCCAATATGAAACCGAACACGATCCTGCCGAATGCGGAAATGGACAAGCTGAAGACCTGGATCGGCAAGCAATCCTTCCCGAGCGAGGTGCGGGTCAACTTCGGCGGCTCCAACCAGGATTCGGACGAGTCGGCCGCCTTCCTGAAGATCGCGGCGTTCATGGCGCTATTCCTGATCGCCATGGTCCTCCTGGTGCTATTCAACAGCTTCTATCACACCTTCCTGATCCTGGTCGCCGTGATCATGGCGGTGATCGGCGCCCTGCTCGGCATGCTGGTGATGGGGCAGACCTTCTCGCTCATCATGACCGGCACGGGAATGCTGGCGCTCGCGGGCATCGTGGTGAACCACAACATCGTGCTGATCGACACCTATCACCGTCTCAGGCTCTCGGGCATGGAGCCGATCGAAGCGGTGATCCGCTCCAGTGCGCAGCGTTTGCGCCCGGTGTTCCTCACCACCGTCACGGCCATCGGCGGCTTGCTGCCGATGATGTTCGCCATCGAGATCGATTTCTGGCAACGCACCGTGACGATCGGCGCGCCGACGCCGCAGATGTGGGTTCAGCTTTCGACGGCCGTCATCTTTGGCTTGGCCTTCTCGAAGATGATCACGCTCGGACTTGTGCCGGCCATGCTGGCGCTACCCTATCGCATGCGCGAGACCGAACACGGTTTCCTTTGGACGATGGCTGCCGCGCTGAGGGCGATTGGCGGCCTGTTTCGTTTCCTGTGGCGGATGTTGATGCGGCTGTTCGGACGGACGCCGCAGATCGATGCCCAGCCGGCGGAATAATCAGTCGGTGGCGGCGACAGGGGCCGCACGCGCCACGTCGGGCGCCACGGCCGGATCGCTCTCGACTTCCTTGAGGCGCTCGCGGGCGGCGGCGGCCTCCTTCTGCTTGTTCCACATCGAGGCGTAGGCGCCGCCACGCGCGACCAGATCGTTGTGGCGGCCGCGCTCGACGATCTCGCCATGATTGAGCACCAGAATCTCGTCGGCATCGACCACGGTCGACAGCCGGTGCGCGATCACCAGTGTGGTGCGGTTCTTGGAGACTTCCTGCAAGGCGCTCTGGATCTCCCGTTCGGTGTGCGTATCGAGCGCGGAGGTCGCTTCGTCGAGCAGCAAGATGGGCGGATTCTTGAGAATAGTGCGGGCGATGGCGACACGCTGCTTCTCGCCGCCGGAGAGTTTCAGTCCGCGCTCGCCCACCATGGATTCAAAGCCCATCGGCAGTTCGAGGATGAATTTGTCGATCTGGGCGTGGCGCGCAGCTTCCTTGATCTCGGCTTCGTTGGCGCCGATGCGGCCATAGGCGATATTGTAGCGCACCGTGTCGTTAAACAGCACGGTGTCCTGCGGAACGATGCCGATGACCGCGCGCAAAGACGCTTGCGTCACGTCGCGTATGTCCTGGCCGTCGATGGTCACGCGACCGCTTTTAATGTCGTAGAAGCGATAAAGGATGCGCGAAATCGTCGATTTTCCGGCGCCCGACGGACCGACCACGGCGATGGTTTTGCCGGCCGGCACGGTGAAGCTGATGCCCTTCAGCACGGTGCGCGCCGGATCGTAGGAAAACACGACGTCTTCGAAGCGTATCTCACCGCCCGTCACCTTGAGCGGCTTGGCATCCGGCTTGTCGACGACCTCCTGCGGCTGATGCAGCAGACGGAACATGGCATCCATGTCGACCAGCGCCTGGGTGATCTCGCGATAGACCGTGCCCAGCAGATTCAGCGGCACGTAAAGTTGGATCAGATAGGAATTGGCCATCACCAGATCGCCGACCGTCAGATGGCCCTGCGTCACGCCGACCGCGGACAGCGTCATGATCGCCGCCAGGCCCAGCGCCACGATAATCGCTTGGCCGGTGTTCAAAACGGAAAGTGAAATCTGCGTCTGGATGGAGGCCTTGGCGTACTTCTCCACCGACTTGTCGAAACGGCGCGTTTCGTGCTCTTCGTTGTTGAAATACTTCACCGTTTCGTAGTTGAGCAGGCTATCGACCGCCTTGGTGCCCGCCTCGGTGTCGCTTTCGTTCATCTCGCGGCGGAATTTGATGCGCCAGCGTGTGATCGCGAAGGTGAACCAGATATAGGCGACCACCATGGCGATGGTCGTCAGCGCGAACCAAACGTTGAACCTCCACAACATGACGCCGGTAACGAAGGCCAGCTCAAGGATCGTCGGGAATATCGAGAAGAGCGCGAAACCGAGAAGCGTGTCGATGCCCTTGGTGCCGCGGTCGATCACCCGCGACAGCCCGCCCGTCTTGCGCTCCAGATGGAAACGCAGCGACAGCGTGTGGACGTGGGCGAAGGTCGAAACGCCGACCCGGCGCAGGGCGTGATAGGCCACTTTGGCGAAGATGCCGTCGCGCAACTGCGCGAAAGCCTGCATCATGATGCGCGCCAGGGTATAGGCCGTGATCAGCGCAAGGGCGATCGCCGCGGTCTTCATCGGTCCGTTCAGCGAATCGACGATTCGGCCGAAGAGATAAGGCACCAGCACCGTCGCCACCTTGGCGAACACCATGCAGACCAGCGAGACGGCGACGCGCGCTTTGAGATCCATCCGGCCCTGGGGCCAGAGATAGGGCATCAGCATGTAAAGCGGGCGGAAGGACGGGGCGCCGTCGCCCTCTTCGATCAGCGGTCGAGCCATCTCAATTTCCCATGTTGGCACCGCCAAACATCAGGAATCCCGCAACCAGCGCGGCAAGCGCCACCAGACCGATCAAGACTATCCAGCGCGGCACGGGATTTACCTTTTTGGACGTGGTCATTTTACGCAAACCTGTTTAGGAAGATGGGGGTCCCTCCGCAAGTCCACAAGAGTCATGGAAAAAAACAAACCCGTCATTTGCGTGTTCTGCGGCTCCTCCCACGGCGCCAAGCCGCAATATGCCGCCGCGGCGCGGACGCTCGGCGGGCTGATCGCCGAACGCGGCTTTTCGCTGGTTTACGGCGGCGGCGGGGTCGGCCTGATGGGCGAGACGGCGCGGGCGGTGCGTACCGGCGGGGGCACCGTAACCGGGATTATTCCTCAATTCCTGCGCCGTATTGAACAGCCGCCGGAGTGGGAAAAGGATCTGATCGTTACGCCCGACCTGCAGCTGCGCAAGACTCGCATGCTGGAGATGTCGGACGCCTTCGTGCTGCTGCCCGGCGGCGCCGGGACGATGGACGAGTTCTTCGAGGTCGTTACCTCGGCGTCGCTCGGCGTCCTGCCCAAGCCCGTCCTGCTGGTGAACATCGAGGGCTATTTCGCGCCGCTCGACACGCTGATGAAACACATCGTTGCGGAAGGCTTCGCCCGGCCCGCGATCTTTTCCTACTACAAGGTGGTGGACACGCCGGAAGCGGCGCTGGACGCGGTGGCGGAGTCGTTAAGCACCCTGGCGCACGGCTGAGCGCGCTACCGGCCCTTCCAGTCCGACTAGCAGCAACGCCGCCCAGACGCAACCGAAGACGGCGGCATCCGTCGAAGTGAACTTCTCGCCTAGGAACAGCGTCGCCAACAGCAAGGTGATGGTCGGCGCGAGATACTGCAGGAAGCCGAGCGTCGTCATGCGCACGCGTCGCGCGCCGGCGGCGAACAAGGCCAGCGGAATAGCGGTGACGGGGCCGGCTAGCAGAAGCAAGGCATCGATCGACAGGTGCACCGATGGGAACACACCGGTGCCCTTCCACCCCCAGAACAGGATCAAGCCCAGCGACAGCGGGAAAAACAGCGCCATCTCGATGGTCAGCCCGTCGAGCGAGTCGACGGGCGTCAACTTGCGGACATAGCCGTAGAACCCGAAGCTGAGCGCCAGGCCCAACGCGATCCACGGAACGTGGCCGAGCCGCAGCGACAGGACGCCGACGGCGATAGCGGCGAGCGCCAGCGCCGCCAGTCGGAAACGCGACAACCGTTCGCCGAGCATGACGACGCCGAGCGCGATCGACAGCAGCGGCGTGATGTAATAGCCGAGCGATGCCTCGACCAGCTGCGCCGTGGCGATACTGTAGATATAGATCGTCCAGTTGACGGCAATCAGCATGCCGGACAAAGCGAGCGCCAGAAGCAACCGCTTTGTCCGCACGACGCTCCACATCGTCCGCAGGCGTCCGCGCGCCGCCGTCACGCCGGCGGCGAAGAGCGCGCACCACAGCATGCGGTGAATCACCAGCTCGAAGGGCGGAACGGCGGCCAGAAGGTCCCAGTAAAGCGGGAAAATGCCCCAGATGGCGTAGGCCGAACCGGCAAGCAGAATGCCTGCCGCCTCGTTCGGCGGTGCGATGTCGGCCGTTTTTGACATGAATCCACTCTAGACGGTTCCGCGCCTTTTCGCTCGCCGCGGTTTTCAAACCAGCCATGCGCGGCGAGAGTGAAAGCAACGCGCCGAGCCGGGATGACAAACGAGGTGTGGAGCCGCCCGCCCTATGCCCGCACGCCGTCCCGCAACAATTTGTAATAGATGGAATCGACCAGCGCCTCGAAGGAGGCGTCGACGATGTTCTCCGACACGCCGACGGTCGACCAACGCGCGCCCTTGCCGTCCTTGCTTTCCACCATGACGCGGGTGACCGCATCGGTGCCGCCGTTCAGGATGCGGACCTTGTAGTCGACAAGTTCGAGATCGGCGAGGTGCGCGGAATACCGCCCCAGATCCTTGCGCAGCGCGTCGTCCAAGGCATCGACCGGGCCGTTGCCCGTGCCGACATTGTGGAGAATTTCGGCGTCCACCTTCACGCGCACCGTCGCCTCGGAGACCGTAACCTGCCGTCCCAGCGCGTTGTGTCGCTTCTCGACGATGACGCGGAAACTGTCGACGTCGAAATAGTCCGGCACCTTGCCCAGGGCGCGGCGGGCCAGCAGCTCGAAGGAGGCCTCGGCGCCGTCATAGGTGTAGCCGAGGAACTCGCGCCGCTTGACGTCCTCCAGCAGGGCCGCCAGACGCGGATCCTTGGCATCGACGTCGATGCCGGCATCGGCGAGCCGCGACATCAGATTGGAGCGCCCCGCCTGATCCGACACCAGAATCTTCCGCTTGTTGCCCACCGTTTCCGGCGGCACGTGTTCATAGGTGCGCGTGTCCTTCAGCATGGCGGAGGAATGCAGCCCGCCCTTGTGCGCGAAGGCCGACGGCCCGACATAGGGCGCGTGACGATTGGCGGCGCGGTTGAGGATTTCGTCCAGCAGGCGCGAGGTGCGCGTGATCTGCGCCAGCTGATCCGGCGAGACGCCGGTCTCGAACAGCTGCGCATACGGCTCCTTAAGCAGCAGCGTCGGCAGGATCGAGCAGAGATTGGCATTGCCGCAACGTTCGCCCAGTCCGTTGAGCGTGCCCTGAATCTGCCGCGCCCCGGCGCGCAACGCCGCCAGACTGACGGCGACCGCCTGCTCGGTGTCGTTGTGGGCATGGATGCCGAGATTGGCTTGCGGCAGCTCGGTCTTCACCTCTTCGACGATCTCGTAGACGTCTTCCGGCATGGTGCCGCCATTGGTGTCGCACAACACCAGCCAGCGCGCGCCTGCGTCTTGCGCCGCCTGCAGGCAAGCGAGCGCATATTCGGGATTGGACTTGTAGCCGTCGAAGAAATGCTCGGCGTCGAACAGCGGCTCGCGGCCTTTGGCTTTCACGGCCGCGATGGATTCCGAAATGCCATCGACATTCTCCGTGCGCGGGATTTCCAGCGCCACATCGACCTGGAAGTCCCAGGTCTTGCCGACCAGGCATACGGCCGCGGCGTCCGCATCCAGCACGGCCGCGAAACTCGGATCGTTGGAAATGCTGCGCCCGGCGCGCTTGGTCATGCCGAAGGCGGTGAAGCGCGCGCGCTTGAGCGGCGGGTGATCGGCGAAGAACGCGGTGTCGGTGGGATTGGCGCCGGGCCAGCCGCCTTCGATGTAATCGAGACCGAGCGCGTCGAGGGCGAGCGCGATCTGGCGCTTGTCCTCCACCGAGAAATCGACGCCCTGGGTCTGGGCGCCGTCGCGCAGCGTGGTGTCGAAGAGGAAGAGGCGTTCCTTACTCATGACGCCACTCCCTTTCGTTCCAAGAGCTTACGGCGGTTTCGGCAATAACATTGTTTTTCGGATTTGCCGTATTCCCCCCGGGGGGGGGAGGGGGGGTACGGTCTGAAAGACGCCCCGGCACGGGTCTTTGCCCCAAACTCTGATGTGGGACCGTGGCGGCGGATTTCAAGCGCGACAAAGCGGCGCGGCTCACCATTTTCCCGGTCATCCCGGAAGCCTCGAAGCGGCTATCCGGGACTCGCTTCAAAATTTGCGCTTGTGTCTGAGTGGGTCCCGGCTCTGCGCGTTGCTGCGCAACGCTCGGCCGGGATGACAGGAAGGTGAGCGTGCTCATCGCTTTACCTCCCAGGTGGTGCCGAAGAAGAGGTTTCACCCTCCCCTTGAGGGAGAACTCCTCTCTGCAACACATTTATAATACACGGTATTTTCATATCAAAACGGCCTGTGTAGATGTTGTGCAGGAGATATTGGCGATTTCGCCGATTTCTTGTTGATTCGGCTGACCGCCAAACGGAATCCTGCCACCGCATGCACAAAGTTGGAAGAAAAAATGACCTGAGGTTTGGCTGCCGCTAACTCAAATCCTGCATGAACTTTTCAGCCTTAATGGCGTCGAAAATCTCGTTGGCCGATTTGGATTCGACAGAGCATTTGAGCTTATGCAAATCCTCTCTGCCCCATAGAAGAATCCCGGCATCTTTTGCTGCCCCTAAATAAGAAGATATGTCATCGCGCGAAAGTGCAACGGCAAGCACGGGCAATGTCTGTATGTGATCGAGTCCAGCTCGATCCAAACCCTCGCGAATAGCCTTATACCGGTTGAATAGGTTTCCGAGTTTGTCGTCGGCCTTTGGCAGTTTGACCGTGCACTCAACAATGAGAAGATTACCCTTCGTATCGGCCGCCACGATATCAGGGGCCAATTTATTAAGACCGGGAAGGCGATCAACCGAAAGCGTGCGAAATCCGCACAATGACAGCATCGCTGCAACGCAATCCTCAAAGTCCTCACCGGCACGACCTCCGGCCTCACGTCGGTCAATGATCTCCGCGAAAGCTTTCCCCGCTGAGTTCCATTGGCCGTAGACAAATCGAAGCGGATCATGGAGCGATAAGGGCTCGGTGATGATCTGCTGGTGCTGAACAAAGTTGCCATAACTTAGCGTGCAGGCAACGCTCT
>JAGWVX010000001.1 GCA_018970685.1 Alphaproteobacteria bacterium
TCGGATGATCCGCCACGCCGCGACGGCCAACTCATATCCAGGCCACGAAGTCCCAAGCTGCAATGGTTCTTCAACGACCTGGTGTTCGGCATACTCGACGAGACGACAATGGTGTTCTTCCGGGTATATCCCTTCTTCGATCGCTAGGTGTGACCGCCTGAAACCGGTGTTCTTTGATACTGGAACGAATAAGTTCGGCCGAGTTGGAGATTGAAGTCCTCCGTTACTGGCACCTGGGCCTGTGTGGGGCGTCGCCTGCTGTTCGCGATGCACAGCTCGATTTGGGCCGTGATTACGAAACCGACGGCCCGCTGCGCTGCCGACCGAGAGCCCAGGAAATCGACTCGCCACGCACAATCCCAGAGACCTGTTTGCCGAGGTTACGCTCCAGCACCGGTCGCCAGGGCACCAGCGCGAACTCACGACTCTTTTCGATGACGGCAAAACGTCCGCTCGCGAGGTCGAGCGAGCGGCGA
The DNA here is from genome assembly GCA_018970685.1 of Alphaproteobacteria bacterium. Taxonomy (GTDB): domain Bacteria; phylum Pseudomonadota; class Alphaproteobacteria; order Micropepsales; family Micropepsaceae; genus Rhizomicrobium. The sequence continues at coordinate 477 of JAGWVX010000001.1, forward strand.
TAGATGCCCTCAACCCGCTCGCCGCTTTTCGCCTCCACATAATCGAGGCCGAGCTTACCCGAAAGCTCGTCAGCAACACGGGTCATCTCCCGGCGCCGCAGAACAGCCAGCATATTGGCACGGAAGACAGTTCGATCCTGCTCCACACGCGCGAGATCTTGCTCGATCAGCCACTGACGGCGGCGTGAGAGCGCATCCCGTACCTCGTGGCCGAAACCGTTGTCGCGAAGTGGCGTGGGCGCATCCCCTGCAATTTCGCGGTCAAGCCAAGTAGCGCCGTCCGCGCCATGCTGCCGGTCGAGCGGCAGAGCGGACAGCGTCCGCACCACGACCGGCGTGTCTTTGGCCTGGCGCTGTTCGTAGGCTGCGGCGCGCTCCAGGTGATCGGGCGCGATTATCCATGTTCCATCGGCTTCCCGTTCGACGCCAGCGGTTGCACGCCGGATCGCCTCAAGCCGGCGCACATGCGCTTCCGCAAACGTCGCGCTGGCATTGGGATCATGCCTGAGATGGATATCGACGCTGTAGCGCCCGTCATTGGCCGCGGCGATCTCGGCAACGGTGCGGTCGGCGGCGCGAGCCCTGGTGGACCTGGGCGAAATCGCCACGATGGAATCCTCGGCAACCAGCTCTATTGCATCGCCCTTGCCGATCTCGACGTAATGGATTCGTCCGTCCACGCCATCGACGATCAGATAATGGCGATCATTGATTTCGTCCCAGAGACCGCGGCGAACAAGACGGCCGACGATCGGCTGTGCCCGCGCGTCGGACGGATCGTAGATGGCGTAATCGGTGGCACCGCGGGACAGGCCCTTCTCAGTCAGATCGCGGTGCAAGGTTTTGATAATGTCGCCGCGCTCGCCCATACGGCGCAAGACGGGCTCCGACTCGGGCGACAATCGCCATTGTCCAGGCGCCGCTTCTTCGGCCAGACCGAGCCGCCGGAGCTTCTGCAGTCGGCCGGCGCGCAGGCTTTGCTGAAACGCATCCCTGTGCGTTGCACGGACAAGGCCGTCATCACGGCGCTCCCGCAGCAACGCCCGGTCGATGCTGGTCAAGCGTTCCTGATTCACTTCTTCGCGCAGCCGATCCTCGATCTCAAAATCCGACCGTGGCCCCAGATCGAGACGCACAATCTCGGCCGCACGCTCGCGCATACCATGAGTGATGTATTCGCGGGCGATGATGAGGTCCTTGTTGCGGTCTGTCTTGCCGCGGACAATGACATGGCTGTGCGGATGGCCGGTGTTGTAGTGATCGACCGCCACCCAATCGAGCTTTGTCCCAAGGTCTTCTTCCATCTGGCTCATCAGGCGCCGGATGAAGAATTTGAGGTCATCATACTCGACGCCATCCTCGGCGGACACGATGAAGCGGAACTGGTGCCGGTCGCCTTCGCCGCGTTCGAGGAACGCCTTGCCATCCGCCCGATCCTGGTCGGCCGAATAGAGCTGCCCCGGCTCGCCCTCGCGGGTGACGCCGTCGCGCTGAATGTAGCGCAGATGCGCCCCGGCGCCCTTCATGCCGTTGCCGGCCAGCTTGACAATGCGCGACTTGATGATGACCCGGCGTTGGCGATAGGCGGCGTAGCGATCACGCGAAGACAGAACGCGACCGACACCAGCGCCGCGTCCGATCCGGCTGCCGTTGAAACGGTGCGCCGATCCACCGCTTCGGTGAATGCCGCCGGCCAACGCCGCTGCACGCAGCACTTGATGCAGATAACGCGCGCCACGCTTGCTGCCCCGCGAGCGGATTTTTCCGAGCTTGGGTTCGAAGTCGTCGTCGTATGTCATGGTGGATCGCGCCGAAGCCGAAAGTTGACCGCGAGTGCCAGCATGACGCGTCAAAGGCCGCTCGAAAATCGGCGCCATATGCACACAACAATATCAGTCGCTTACGAACACATGGCGCCATTGCGCGAACTATGGCGCCATAGGCGGCACCAAAAAGAGATGTGCAGACAGATACTTGGGTGCCATCTCGCAGAGATGGCACCATTGTTTCATCTTGCCTTACGCGGCTCCCTCTCTGCTCACCACCCCTCCTATGCTCACATGGAACCACATGGCCGCAGCAACAGCGCGACGCCCGAAGGGGAGTCGTTCACGTCGGCAGATTGGTATCGGAATTGGAATGCCAAGAGCGCGCGAGTTAGCGTCGGTCCAAGGCAATTTGCGCCGTGCGACGGGCACGATAGTGGCTACTTCTGTTGAGGGTCTTGCGTGTCTGATGCACGCATTTTCGGAGAGATTTGCCCTTGAACGGCTATGTGCAGAGGCACAAAGAGACCGCCCGGTGATGCACCGGATGAGGATGTTTCGGGCTTCCCGGTGTCGGTGTGAAGCAGAAAGAACAGGCCGCTGGCCGTGGTCGCCACGGGCTTTCGAGGGGTGGAAAACACCGGCTGGCCGAGCCGCGCCAGATATCTCACGGTTTCGTCCGGCAGGGGGCTGCGGTCGAACAAATAGGCGTCGAAGCGCCTCGGACCGGCATTGTAGGCGGCGAACAGATTGGGATAGCCGTAGCGCGCATCGAGTTCGGAAAGATACGCCGTGCCCGCGAAAATGCTGGCGCGCGGATCGTAGGGGTTGGCTCCGAAGCCGTAGCGAATGCTGAGATCGCGCCACGTGCCGGGCATGATCTGCATGAGGCCCATCGCCCCTTTCGGCGACAAAGCCAACGGATCGCCGCCACTTTCGGCCTGCATGACGGCCTTGATCCAGGATTGAGGAATACCGAAACGGCGCGAAGCCTCGGCGATGAATGTCCGCCATTTGTCGATTGTGAATGGGACAGCGGTGGGTGCGGCACATGCAGAATTCAGAGTCACGAGCACAAAAAACGCAATGCTGCTTGCGATCAGCACGCCCGTGACGCGCCGCATCAGCGAAGCCATAACGGCACTAGCCTACCGATGATGGTGCGCGTCGGCACCGGTCCGAAATACCGGCTGTCGAAGGAATCGCGCACGCCTGCCATCAGCAGGAAGACCTCGCCGGGCCGCAGCGTGTGGCACCCCGTCCAGCGCGGCAGCGGTCGGCCGAGGTGATCGGCGATGAGCTGGTTGGCGCCGGGCTGCCCATCGATGCGGACCACGTGATGGAGCGCGCAAACCGTGTCGCCGGACAGCGCCGCGATGCGCTTCACCAACGGCACGGTGGCGGGCAGATAGCCGCGCCGGGCAGCCAAGGCCCGCACCGAAACCGGCGTGCGTACCAGCACCAGATCGCCGCGCCGGATCGGACGCACCGGCAGCACCCGGTAGAAGCCGATCGGGGCGCTGGCGCTCGCATTATATATAAGGAGTGGCCTTTGTCGGTCGAATGCGCAAAATCCCAACAGCCCCAGCCCAACCAGTCCGGCAGCAAGAACGGCACGCGCCCGGGCATGGTGTTGCCCGTCCCAATCGGGGCGATTCACGAGGTTACGCATCGGGTTTGCCACGATCGGGACCGTTCGGAGAGTCCGGTGGATCGGGTTCCCGCGTCCAGTTGTGGCAATGCGATTGGGACCAGGCGTCGAGGTCGGCGATGTGATAACGGACATAGCGGCCGTGCTTTCTGTAGCGCGGACCCCGGTTCTTGCGGCGCATCTTTTCGAGCGCCATACGGCTGAGACCCAGATAATGCGCAGCCTGATCGGTGGTCAGAAACGGGCTGCCTTTCTTGGCTTCGGCAGCGTGGGGAATGTCGGCGTCCATGATTGGCCTCGACTCATATTGCGGACGGCGACGGCCGAAGTCGTCGCATCTGGGACGAGGCTGGACCAGGAGGGCGCGCGGCGGGACGCTCGAATTCGCCCATCCCCGCAAAACGATCCTCCAGACACGCAAAGCCCCCGCGCGGGCGGCGCGGGGGCGTCGTTGCGGGCCGCTCAATCGACCGGATTCCAGATGACGGCAAACACGCCGTCGTCATCCTGACCGGCGGCGCGGCCGAGATTGGCGTAGAGCTTCTTCGGCCCGAAAGCGGGATCGGACAGGCTCACGCTCACATAGTCCTTGCCCGAGCTTTCGCCCTTGCGGACCCAGCCCGCACCGATATCGATTCCAGCGCTGTAGACGCGATAGTCGGGCTGGGTGTCGCCGTTTTTCGCGGTGTTGGGCAGGATATCGATGGGGGCGCGGAAGGACAGCGTCTTGAGCTGGCCCTTGAATGATGTGCCGTCTTTCGACTTCGTGACATGACCGATAGCAGGCATGGGAGTGTCTCCTTGTCAGCGCCAAGAGACCATTCTCTCGGCGCAGGCGGACCGTTATGGGCGGCGACGGACCCGCGAACCCCGAAGGGCCGCAGCAAAGCGCAAGACCGGAGCGGCACGGATTTTTGGAGCAGAGCGGCCGCGAGGAGCGCGCCCACGGCGCGCGGGGAAAAATCCGTGTGCGATGGTTTCGCCAGGGGACGGACCGCCCATAGGTCTGACGCTCATAGCCGAGAGAATGGGTTCGTCTTTTTGGCGAAGGAGACCATCCAAGCGTGCCGGTCATGCACAGAACCCAAAGACGGCAACGGGGGCCGCGAATGCTGATCGTCGCGCCTCACCCGACCGACCGCCTGCGAAATCGGCGATCTCAGACTGCACCTGCACAGTAGCCGGACAGAAGATCGATGCGGGTCCCTCAGGCGAAAGCAGACAAGCTGTGTGCGCCACGACCCTGCCGGGCCGGAAGAAGATGCCAAGCTGGCCGCGCCGCCGGACAGGCTGCGAGACACTCCGTCAACGCCCGGTGCGCGGCCCTGCAAACGCCCCACGCTGCCCGCGCGAAGGCTCACGTTGAAACGAAAAGCGAGCGGCGGATCGCTCCGCCGCCCGCGTAATATCCCCCTGCGCGCCGATCATGCAGAGGCCGCCGCGCTGTTCTCCGCAATGCGGCAGGTGCCGCTGCCATAGCCCCGGAACGGAAATTCCATCCAGCCCGGAAGCCAGTTTTCGACCTTCTCGCGGCCATTCGCGCCCGCAAGACAGTCGCGGATGATCTGCTTCTTGGTCTTGAGCTTCTCGCTCACATTGCCCTTGGCGACCGCCTCGCCCGCCACCTCGGCCAGCATGGCATTGACCGTGGCGCGGTCGCGCAAAAGCTCGAAGAAAGTCTCGTCCGCCTGCCATTGGCCGCGCGGATCGGGTTTGAGCGCATGGCCTGCGGCTTCCACCATCGCGCTGCCGACCGCCAGCGTGTCGGCCATCGCAAAGGCGGCGATGCGTGCCACCTCGACATCGGGAAGCGCCAGAAGGCGGGCAAAGATGCGCGCGGTCTCGCCAGCATCGCCGGTGGGTAGCGTTGCGTCGTCGGTGCTTTCGCCCATGTCCAGCAAGCCCATGACGGCTTCGCGCTCGGCGGCAAACGCCGCCTGCACCGGGCTGTGTTCGACACTGGCGGCGATGTCCTTGCCGCGTGCGCGCTGCGGCTCGGACTTGACTTGCCAATTGCCGGAGGACGCGAGCGCATGGGCGACCAGTGCCCGCCATGCGATGGACGGCGTAGCAATCAATGCAAGCCGGACGGCGGCGTGGCGGTGGAGTTCGAGATAATTCTCCATCGCCTGGGTCATGGCCGGACGAGTGGCGGGACCGGCTTTTGCGTGGTCGCCCGCTTGCCCTTTGGCCTCACTATTGCGCGCCTCCTTGCGCGTCAGCCAGCCTTCGTGAACCTCGACCTCGCCACGCTGGGAAAGCGTGATGAACACCTTGCCGCCCTTCTTCTTGGGCGTCTTTTCGTGCGCCCATTGGTCGAAGCGCTCGCCCGCCTCCAGCACTACGACCTCGGCCCATTTGGCGGCGAGAAGCGCTTCGCGCTTGGCCTCCACGGCCTTCCTCTGCAATTGCCAGAACCGGTCCGTATCGGCGAAATAACGCTCCTCGCCGAACAGGTCGGTGACGATCTGGCCGTTGTAATCGGCCAGCGGAAACAGCGCCACCTTGGTGGCGATGGACTGCCCGCCAAACACCCACGCCTTCAACTGAGGGCCATAAGGCACGTTGGCCTCCTCGTCCTCGAACAGCTTGAGCCAGTCTTTCTGCTGGGCCTTGCTCGCCATCGTCAGATAGCGGACGGTCTCGGCGTCGATCTCCTCGGCGCGATAGGCGTCGCGGATTTTGGGCAACAGATTGCCGAGCGCCAGACGCTGCTTGACCATGATCTCGGTCAACCCGAACGTGGCGGCGATGGCCTCGACGCTGCGGCCCTCTTTGATCAACCGCGTGAAGGTCTCGTATTGGGTCATCTCGTCGGGATCGAGGCGGGCGAGATTTTCGATCAGCGAGGCTTCCAGCGCCGCCGCATCGTCGCCCGGCTCCATGACGGCGCAGGGAACGGGAGCGATCTCGCCCTGTTCCTCGGCAATCGCCTTGGCGCTGAAATAGCGCCGCCGTCCGGCCACGATCTCATAGCCGTCCGCGTTGAGGCGCACCAGAAGCGGTTGGAGAATACCGCGCGCGCGGATGCTGGGCAGGATGTCGGAAATGTCCGGCGTCTGCTTCGAATGCCGCATGTTGACCGCGGCCGGATGCAGTTCGTTCAAGGGGATATGTCTCAGTTCCATGATGCTCTCACTCCGGGGTTGGGGTGGATTCGCGCGCCTCATCTAGCGCCGCTTCGGCCGGACCATCCGGCGGAAGATCGTTCGACCAATCGGCCAGCGCGAAGCGCGCGCCGGTCTCGTCGGTCTCTAGCTCGGGATCGTTGGGGTCTGCACCGTCCGTGTCGTAATCGCAGACATGGACGCGGACTTTGCCGCCTTCGATGGCGACCTGCTGCACCACGCCGCCGGACACGGTGACGGTCACCAGCGGCGGCGTGCCGTGCTCGCAATAGGCGCTCGGCACCGGCAGCGACGACCGGAAATCCGTCCACGGATCGGCATCGCCTTCGGCAATCGCGTCCACGAAGGTGGCACCGCAATCGTCCAGCGATTTCCAGCACGGATCGTCATTGGCCTGCGCGATAGCCTGCTCGCAGGCCTGTTCGATGGTATCGGCCTCGACCACCACGGTGTTGGCGTAATAGGCGGCATAGGTGCATTGAACGGTCCAGCGTTTCATCGATGGCTCCTCAGAACAGGCTCAACTGGTTGCGGGCGTCTTCATCGAACAGGCCGATGGTCATCGGCTTTTGCGCCTTGGCCGGTGCAAGCGGCTGTGCCATGCGCAGCATTAGGCGCTCGTGCAGACTGACGGGCCGCACGCCGGGAATGAGCGTCTGCTCGCCGCATTGGGTAGCTTCGCTGTCAAGGCGGTTGGGCGCGCTCATGCCTCGGCCTCGCGCTCGCTCTGCCGGGTTTGTAAGGCCAAAATGAAATCTGCTGCTTTGGAGGCGTGCGAAGCGGCGCTGACGACTGCGCGGCTATCGTTCTTCAAGATCGCAAGCCAATTGGCGATGTAATCGGCATGGCGGACGGTGGGCACGATGCCGAGGGCCGCGCACAGAAAGGCGCTGCCGATTTCGGCAACGAGTTCCTCGAACGCGTAGGACTGACTGCCGAAGCGTCCCGAGAAATCGCGGTTCAAGCGATGGGCCGCGCCGCTCCAATGGGTCATTTCATGGAGCACGGTCCGATAAAAATTGATGGGCTCGAAGAATTGGTCCTGCTCCGGGACCGCAATGTAGTCGTCGCGCGCGTGGTAGAAAGCATGCGCGCCGCCGCGCCGGACTGACGCGCCGCTCGCCGCGATAAGTGCTTCGGCGGACGCGACGGGCTCGCGGTGAGAAATAGGCGGAATACTCAACGTCAGTTCGCCCGGAAGGCCGTCACATTGGGCGATGTTGAAGACCGTATAGCGCCGCAGGAACGGAATGGCGCGCGGCGGATCGTCGGCGGACGTGTCGTCGTCCGCCTTGGGGGTGAAGCGGTCGGCAAACACAATAGTGGTGCCGTGCTCGCCCTTGCGGACGATGCCGCCGAGTTCGCGCGCCTGCTTGAAGGTCAGCCACCGGTTCGCGGCGTAGCCTTGCGCGAACAGCGCATCCCACAACAGAAGAATGTTGATGCCGGAATAGGTTCTGTCGGTGCGGACATTGACCGGCAAAGACAGGGCCGGACCGCCCGCCCAAGGCTGAACCCAAGGCAGCGTGCCCGCCTCGATCTGGCGCACGATTTTGTCGGTGATTTCTTCGTAGAGGGATGTGCGTCCGCCCGGCTGGTGAAGGGTCTGGCTCATGCGGTGCCTCCTGCTTCAGACCTCGCGCCCGCAATTCCCCGCATGCGGGGTGGGCGGCGTCTTTGACCGGAGAGGCCCGCCGTCAGAGGCGGGGTGCACCGTCAGGGCGGAGCGAAGCGCAGCACCCGGAGCGTAAGCGCAGGGTTGCGCCCCGCCGCGGCGGGCCTAAACGGGAGCGCCGCCCGCCCCGCGGAGGGGAATTGCATCAAAGAACGTCATCGCCGCGAGTAGCGGCAGCGTGCGAGCGCGATGGCCTTATGGATTGCGCAAAGGATCGAAGCCGAAGGCCGAGACGCCATAGGCGGCTCGGTTTACGAGAGCCCGGCGCGCGGGGCACTCCGCGCGTGCGCCCCGAAAACTACCGGTTCAGTTCAGACCTGGCTGTTGTCGTGCATCGCGCTCAAGTTGCCAGCCTTGATGCGTCAAGACCATCGTTTCGGTTCTTGAACCAGACGGTTGCGACAGCGCAGTCTTGAGAGCAGGAAAGGCCTCCAAGATTGTGGAATTATAGGCCCAAGGCACGATGTTCGCGAGTATGACGTCGTAGCGGACTTGGGACACCGTTCGCCCCATCACCTTGGCCGGCGTGCCGATGGAGATAACCTTGGTGACCTTCCGGTTGGCGAAGCAAAGGTCCGTCCCGCCCATAAAACTGTCGCGCCCTTTGTGAACAAATTTTCCTGCACGGGGCGCGATACGATAGCGAATCTGTTGTGCCACCGGCGTTGCGCTGGGAGCCTGCCCTTCCGCTGGCCTGACCGGGGCAACGACCAGAAGACCGATCTTCGTTAGGGCTTGCAATTGCGGCCGCATCGGTTCGAAGCCGTCGACATCGATCTCGGCTGGCAGGGTAAGCGCAAGCGAAATGCAGGCCGGGTGGCGGTCGTAATAAGCCTGGAGCGCAGCTTGGATATTCGCTGGGGACGCGGATTGGGACCGGCCACATGCGGCCAGCATGAGCGACAGTAAGACGGAGAGCGCCACACGCTTGTCGATCATTGATATCACCACATTCTTCAAGGCAAGCTCTTCTCCGACGCCAAAACTCCGTTCTATCATTTGAGCAATTGGCGGTAGCCGCCATGAACAAGTCTCTCGCCGAGCCGGATCCGCCGCTGCACCCGACAGCGCAGATAGCCAGAGCCTCCATTCCAGTCGGCATCGACCGTGGCCATTCCAAACAAAATGACGGCGATGTCGCGATGCGTGACACCGGCCGCGTGGGCGTCCCACGCCCGTAGCGCCATCATCCAGCGGCGAGCGCGGCGGTCCGCCATCGCAAGCGCCCGCGGGATACGCCGCAAGCGCAGCAGGGCCAGCAAGCGGCGCAAGGTCAGGAGCTTGGCTTCCAAGGCAACGGTGCCGACGAGCTCATAGCGAAGGCGGACCGGGCCGTCGAGAACAGTGCCACGCGGTACATCCAGACGAAGCTGGCAGGTTTCGTCGCCGACGAGCAGATGCTCGCCGCCACCGTTGCGCTTCACGACAAGCAGCGGAGCGGTCAGACGCTTGATATCGAAGGCATCGGGATCGTCCGACCTTGTGGGAGTCGCGTCGACGGTGAGAACGGATGGATCCGCATCAGCGCGCCACATCAGAAGGCTCCGACCCGGCGAAAATGGCGGCCCGGGCGCGAAAGTGGATACCCCACAATGCGAGGGCGCCCTCCTCCCCACGGGGCAAGGTCACAACGGAGATTATGGGTTCCGGCCGGAGAACGCGAAGCGTAACATTGGACCAACGAGACGCGTGTCCGATGAAGTCTTCATCGCGGAGCAAGCATTGCGCCGCCCAGGCGCGTCGATCCCAGAACAGCATGGATTGATAGGCGGCAGCGTCGCGCCAGTCGAACGGTGATTTCGGCTTGTCTGGTTCGGCCATGCCGAGCCTCCCTCCAACACGCAAGGTGAGGTGTCGCATTTGCGGCGCTGCGGGACATTGCAACGCAACGCGGCCGGTTCGCTGGGGGAGCACGGGCCCATGCACCAATAGCCACTACAGCGCCGAGTACAACGATAGGTCGAACAGGCGGTTTGTTTCCGTCAGAAAGGACCGGCGTTTGTCACGATTGGTCGAAAAAGCGAATGCGCCGCGGGCAGTACGTCCGCCTTCAATGCGAGTTTGCCCCAGGCCGTCTGGACCATCCCCCGGCCTGATCGAGAAGGCGGCGGTAGCCGTGGGCGGTCATCCAGCGGGCGCGATTGAGATGCGACTGCCAGCAGCTCTGCGTCCTCTCTGGCTCCTTCTCGGGGTCCCGGTGCAGCACGATACGGGCGACCTCGCGCCAATCGGCCTCTTCGGATTCGGCATCAAGCAAGCGGAGATAGGTGACGAGATGCTCCTCATCATAAGGTGTCAGATCCTCCGACCACAGCACGCTGTCCGCAACATCGGGGTCTAGCTTGACGGCAAGTGGCCGTTCGTCGGTCATCGTTGGATGTCTCCCTTCGGAGGGGCGTGGGCCGAACCACATCAGACTATCCTGTTCTGGGATAATCCGGAATCAGGATTATCGGAAAGACCGGCTTCCTCAAAGCGCCGGTCTTCATGCCCAAATCGCTTCGTACGCCTCGACAGCAGCATTTGCAGCAACTTCTCATAAAACTGCGCCAGTCGAAGAGTCTCACCCAGAGCGAGGTCGCCCGCAAACTCGGCCGGCCACAATCTTTCGTTGCAAAGTATGAAGGGGGCGAGCGCCGGCTTGACGTAATTGAATTCATCGAAGTTGCACGCGCTCTGGGTGCAGACCCGCGCGATGTGCTCGACGATCTGCTCGGTAAGTAAGTGTCTTGAACCTAGCCGACCGAGCAAGCAATGACATCAAAGACAACTGACGCTTGTGCGCGTCAAAAGATGTTGCCGGTCGCAGAACGCGGACTCTCACCAAGAAGCTAAAGGCCGAGGTCCGACATTTGGAGGAATAGCTATGTTTTTCTGGCCGAATTCGCGCCGATACTTCGCCGGCGTTGTCCCGGCTCGTTTGCGGAAATTGAAGGTCATATGGCTTTGGTTCGAAAAGCCGGCACGTAGAGCGACTTCAGCAAGCGATAGGTCGCAAGCAACGAGCAATTCCTTCGCACGCTGAACCCGCCTGTTGATAACGTATCGGTGAGGCGGCAGGCCCGTGCTGGTCTTGAACGCCTGTCCAAAATGATGCGGGCTTAAACCTGCCAGCGCGGCCAGTTCTCCAAGACCTATGTCCTCGCCAATCCGGCCTTCGATGTAATTCCTGATCCGGCGAAGTTGGACGGACGAGAGCCCGCCCTTCATCAATGGGAGGTGGTCCGATTTCATTCCATAAGATCGGAACAGATGAATGATAAGCGCGGTCGCGAGGCTCTCGGCATAGAGTCGCCCGGCAGTTCCTCCATTGGAGATTTCCAGATTGCCGAGAGCGGCGATTTTCTGAATTACGGGATCGTTGACCCCGACTGCAACGCGCACGGGATCGGCTTCCCGGCCAAACGCCTCGGAGACTGTTCGGTTTATGAGACGATCATCAAGCGCAATGACAAGTGCGTTGGCCGTCGCATTCCAGCGATGGAAAACTGGAAGATCCGGGCGATTAATGTTGGCGTCGCCAGGACGGATTTGCTGTTGTCGCAGGCGATCGCGATCTGCATCACGCCATTGCATTTCGAAGGCGGGTCGGCTGTGGACGGCAACTATCGTCTGTTTAGATCCTAGAGTAGTTCCAGGATTCGGCGGGAATATAGATCGCGCAAAGGTGACGCCGCCCAGCGGAAGACGCGCGGCATAGGTCACGTGCGGGCTCGGCGTTCCGACAGTATAATCTACTAAAGCGCTGCGATTCTCGCTCAACGGCATATTCCGCTTGCTCAGTTAGTTGCAACGCTCGGCTCGACGGCTGGCTGCGTATTCTTTGTGACAGAGCGAGACACGTGAACTCCTAGATTTATTTCCCCGCGAAAGTAGCCCTATCATAGTACGAGTTCACCGTCAGGCAGGCGCCGCTCCCAACTGCCGGAGCAATCCGAGTGTGTCGATCTGCGCCCATACTTCTGCAATCTTTCCGTCTTCGAGACGGTAAATCGCGATAGCACGTTCCGTGCCGCAAGCAGGCAAAGTAGCTGACGAGCACGGTCTCCTCTTTGTTCGTGCGCAAAGACGCTTGGTTCACGCGTAACTATATTCTCGTCGTGGTGTCGGCGTACTGGTTGTCCGCCCTCTTGTGAGATGTGGAAACCAATTGCGTGTAAGCGGTGCCATGGAGGGCGTCGTGCCGAATACCGATCGCTTCAGGCTTCCTGAGGAATGTGTGCGTCTGCGGAGTTGCTTAATTTGGGAACGCGAAGGTCGTCATGACGGCCACGATGCCCAATACTGGATGCGCGCAGAAGCAGAGCTCAATGCGGAATGTTGGGCTGCGCTACAGGGCCGAACAATGCGGTATGTTCTACCGCATATTTTGATCTCGGTGCCGCCGAACAAAATCACGTCCACAGAGGCCCGCTCTGCGCGGTTCCCCGCTTTCACTGAGACCGGAGGGGTGACACTGGCTGTCAGGGAGCAACAGGCAGCCGCCCAGACAAGCATTTGAAAGAAACATTCTTTGCAGGCTCTTGACCAGCGCATCGGTAAACGTTGTTGCCGAAGCGCAAAACAGCCGTTATCGCGGAGACAATCACTCGACGAGGACAATAATCATGAAAGCGCTTGTGTATCAGGGTCCGGGAAAGAAAGCACTCGAGAACCGGCCGACGCCCGAAATCGCCCAGGCAACCGACGCGATCGTCAGGGTTGTTAAAAATACGATCTGCGGAACCGATCTTCACATCCTCAAGGGAGACGTGCCGGCCTGCGCGCCTGGACGCATTCTCGGGCATGAGGGCGTCGGCATCGTTGAGAAAGTGGGTGCCGGCGTCACCGCGTTCCATCCAGGCGATCATGTGATCGTGTCGTGCATATCCTCGTGCGGCAAATGCGATTACTGCCGTCGAGGCATGTACTCCCATTGCGTCAACGGCGGCTGGATTCTGGGCAACGTGATCGACGGCACGCAAGCCGAGTTCGTGCGAATTCCGTTTGCGGACACCAGCCTCTATCACATTCCGGCCGGAGCCAACGAAGAAGCGCTGGTGATGTTGAGCGACATCCTGCCTACAGGCTTCGAATGCGGCGTACTCAACGGCAGGATCGAGCCTGGATCAGTTGTTGCCATCGTGGGTGCCGGTCCAGTTGGGCTCGCAGCGCTGCTGACGGCCCAGTTTTATTCGCCGGCCGAGATCATCATGATCGATCTTGACGAAAACCGCTTGGACGTCTCGAAGCAGTTTGGTGCAACGGTGACGATCGCGAATAACGACGGCAAGGCTGTCGAGAAGGTCATGGCCCTGACCGGCGGGCGTGGCGTCGACACCGCCATCGAGGCGGTAGGCGTGCCGGCGAGCTTCATCACATGCGAGGCCATCGTGACCCCCGGTGGGGTGATCGCCAACGTCGGCGTGCATGGCGCCAAGGTCGACTTGCACCTTGAACGCTTGTGGGACCGCAATATCGCAATCACCACTCGCTTGGTGGATACAGTCAGCACGCCGATGCTGCTCAAGACTGTGCAGTCACACAAGCTGGACCCCGCTCGTCTGATCACGCATCGCTTCCGGCTCGAAAACATCCTGGATGCCTACGAGACGTTCAGTCACGCGGCAAGCACCAATGCCCTCAAGGTGATTATCGAAGCGTGAGCGACGGATACGGCGGGCAACCGTGGGTGCCGCCAGATCTATATCTATGGCTGTGCGGACGACAAAGGTGCGCGGTCACTCAACTCGATTCTGAGCTGCCGAGCGAGTGGGCGGCGTGGTCTCACAAGATCCTCGATCGTGAAACGATCGAGGACAGACAGGAACGCGTTGGTGGCGTCGCGCAAAGCGCCCCGCAACACGCAGCTGTCTTCGATCCGGCAGAAGTGCCGTTCTCCCTGGAGGCAGCCCAGGACGCCCAACTCCTCCTCCATATCGCGGACCACGGCACCGACATTGATTTGCGACGGCTTGCGTGCCAACCGGATTCCGCCGTTCTTGCCGCGGACGGTCTCGAGATATCCCTTGCGTCCGAGTCCGTGGACGACTTTCATGACGTGGCCTTCCGAGATGTCGAAGTGCTTGACGATTTCTCCCACCGTCGAAAGCGCGTCGCCCTTGATCCCGGCAAATATCAGGACGCGAAGGGCGTAGTCGGTATGCAGAGTTAGCCGCATGGGATTTCCTTGCTGGTTGGACCGCGGGGGTGTCTTGCCGTACCGAAAGGTACATACTACGTATATGATATAAACGAAACATCCGGCATAGATGGTTGCAGAACCCTCATGCGGCCGGATGTCCGCGATCAGGCCCATGACTGCAATTCCGCGTTATCGCCACCATGAAGGTCCGGTGCTCCTTTCGGCCGGTTTCCGGCCGTTCTTCCTCGCCGCCACGGTATGGGCCGCTGTTGCGGTCCCCATTTGGCTCGTCGCCTATGCAACCGGCACAACGCCGCCAACCGCCCTGCCTCCCGTCATCTGGCACGCCCACGAGATGATCTACGGCTACGCCGCGGCCAGCGTGGCGGGGTTTCTCCTCACGGCCATCCCCAATTGGACCGGCCGGATGCCGTTGCAAGGCATGCCGTTGGCAACGCTGGTGGGCTTATGGTTTCTCGGACGTATCGCCGTGCTTTTGTCTGCCGAAATCGGCGCAGTGGGCGCGGTGGTTGCGGACTTATCCTTTCCCGTAGTGTTTCTCGCCGTCGTCGCCCGAGAGATTCTGGCCGGGCGCAATTGGCGCAACCTCCCGATGCTGGGCGCACTCTTGCTGCTTCTGACCGGCAATCTTCTGGTCCACCTAGATACGCTCGGCGTCACCAGCACGGCCGAGCTCGGTAATCGGATTGGCATCGGGACGCTGTTGGTACTGATCGGCCTTGTGGGTGGACGCATTGTTCCGAGCTTCACGCGCAATTGGCTGGCAAAAAACCGACCGGACGCCGCTCTCCCCGCACCGGCGGGAATGCTGGATCTTGTGGCGCTGATCGCAACGGGCCTCGGCATTGCCGTCTGGGTATTCGCGCCTGACACAGCCCCCGCACCATAC
The DNA here is from genome assembly GCA_018970685.1 of Alphaproteobacteria bacterium. Lineage (GTDB taxonomy): Bacteria > Pseudomonadota > Alphaproteobacteria > Micropepsales > Micropepsaceae > Rhizomicrobium. The sequence goes on from JAGWVX010000001.1 coordinate 15,731, forward strand.
GCCGAGTTGATCGCCGGCGTTGCCGTGGCGCTACGCCTGACACGCTGGGGCGGACCGAGTACAGTGCGGGAACCTTTACTGTTCATCCTTCACGTCGGTTACGGCTGGCTGGCGGCGGGCCTGCTGCTTTTGGGGACTGATGGGTTGTTCTATTTCCTGCCTCAGACGACGGTGCTGCATGCGCTGACCGTGGGTGCGATCGGTACCATGACACTGGCTGTGATGACTCGCGCGACCCTGGGTCATACCGGAAGACCCTTGTCGGCCGGACCGGTCACTAAGGCGATCTATGTCTTGGTGACGGCCGCGGCGATCCTGCGGCTCGCAGCCCCACTCGCAGGCGCTGAGATGATGCTGGTGCTGTTCTTTGCCGGCGTTGCCTGGTGCGCGGCATTCGGCCTATTCGCGGTTGTCTATGGCAGAGCGCTGGCGCGTCCCAGAGTCAGCAACGGAGGAGGAACACCGATCTGAACGGAGGGACGCGCCAGCTTGCTGCGCGATGGGTTACGCGGCTTGCTTGCGTCCGATGCGGACCTTCCAAACGTCCGGTCCGGATTCGACGTAGTCCCAACTGAAACGCCCGGGATATTCGGCTTCGAACTGATAATAGAGCGGCTTGGGATCGTGGTCGTTGACGAGGAGGACTGCGTCGCCGGTCTCGAGCTTTCCGCAGGCTTCAAAGATCAACGCATGGCGCTGCGGCGGGGGCAGTGCGCGGACGTCGAGGTGCTGGGGTTCTGACATGAATGTCTCCTTCTTCTGGTTGAGAGGCCGAACGAGGTAGTGAAGTGCGCCATGCAGCCTGTCGGCTTCCTGCGTGCTGGCTTTGCGGACGACGGACCAGGCATCGGCGGCAATCCGGCAGGCAAGGTCGCCCTCGCCCCGATCGTGCAACGCCTTCAGCGCCAGGATCAGCAGACGGTTGAGGGAACGCAGACTGGCGGCCACCGCCTCAAGCTCCGCACGCATATCTGTGTCGGTCATCGCCTTCTTCCAGGGGGTCCGGTTGCGGCGAAGCCAAAGTACGCCTTGGCTTCATCGCTCATCTTTTCGGGGCTCCACGGCGGGTCCCAAGTCATGGTGACTTCGGCCTTGTCCGCGATTGCGGCGGCGCACCGCTCGACGCCTTCGCGGATGAACTCCGTGGCGGGGCAGCCTTTGGTCGTCGTCGTGAGCAGGATGCGGACGAGGTCGCTATCGACATCAACGTCGTAGACGAGCCCAAGATCAACGATGTTATATCCGAGCTCAGGATCGATCACCTGCTTCAGAGCTTCTTTGATGTCGGTGGCGCTGGTCATGGCTTCGTCTCCTTGGCGCGGCGGATGGTGGTCGTGAAATCTCCGTCGGAACCGCCGGTGACGTAGCGGTGGCCGCGCCGTTCGAGTTCGTGCTGCAGCAGCATCGGCTCGCGATCGGTGACGATCTCAAGAACGTCGCTGATACCAAGCTTTTCGACGGCTTCGAGCGCCCGGCGCATCGGCTCGGGCGGCGGAAGTTCGCGCAGATCAAGCCGGACCATGGAGGGCACCCGGCAGATCATGCGCTGGCCGGCATGAAGATGACCTCCCAGTCGCCGCCTCCGATCTCGCGCTCCGTGTGGCTGTATCCCTTCTCGGCCATCACCGCGAACAAGGGTACCGGCTTGAAGATGGCGAGCAACTTGAGCCCCTGGCCTGGCTTGAGCGCCACCACGGCCTTCATGATGTCGGAGAAAGGTTCGCCGCCCGCCTTCAACGTCTCACGAACATCGACGGTCACAAGGGAATTCTCAGTCATCGAACAGTACCTCCGTGGGGGTATGGCAGAATGCCGAAATGGCGCGGCCCCATGGGCTTTTGCCGGCCCATAGCTGGAGCCTTCGGCCGACGTACGAGCCAAAGGGCTCGTACGATCATCAGCGTGGCCGTGAGATGCGCCGCGATGGCCAGGCGCCATAACAACGTCCAACCAACCAGACCGGCCAGGAAACCGAGAGCAACGGCGGCGAAGTAGAGCCAGAACCAGGGCCGGTCGCGGCGTTCGTCGACAAGATCTTGCACCCTGGGCACATCTTGTTTGCCGAGGACTTGGCCGTAGCGTTGCAGCCAGGTGAGGAAGGGGACGATCTTGTAGAGTTGGCTGAGCCCGAGGCCCGAAAGCCAACCGAAGATAAAGAGATAACCGACCGGTCCGATGAACGCGTCGTCTGCAGCCGCGATCGCCAGCGCGCCCATGAGACAGATCGCAAATGCAGCGAGCGGCGGCACGGCCATGACGGTATTGAGCTCCAGCTTGCGACGGCGGCGTGCGCGGTAGAGCCGCACCATATCGACGATGTAGAGCGCGATGCCCGCTGCGGCCGCGCCGAGCGCCGCTGTCTCACCCGGGATGGCTACGCCTGCGGCGTTCCCAAGACCGATAAGCCACGCGGCAACCGTGCCTCCAGCGCTCAGCACGACGACGGCGGTTCCGATCGTTCCCCGCTCCTCCGGCGCCAGCGTGAACATGCTGAGCAGACGATAGCTGACACCCATGGCCGTCAGGGTGAACCAGCCCACGAGCCCCGCCAGAAGATGCAGATGGAAGCCGGTCGAGAGTGCCTCGGGCCATGGCACGAGGTCAGGGTAGGCAAACACCAGACCCATCACGATGCCCATCGCAGCCGTGATGAGCAGGAAGCCGAGTCCCACGGCGACAAAGCATGCGGAGAATGGCAGTGGCCGCGTGCGCCACAGAACCCGGGCGAGCACGGCCGACGCCGTTACGAAACCGGCCAGCACCAGCGTGCCGCCGATCGGCAGACATGCCAGGCAGGTGATCGGCAGCACTCCGCCCATCGCGAGGAAACCCGCCTCCATGCCGGCGAGGCCGACAAGGATGGCCATCAGCGAGATCAATGCCGACCTGCCCGCCACGATCCTCTGCGCAGTGATGACGGGCAGGAACTGATGCAACGCTCCCAGCATCAGCACGCTGATCCAGCCGATGGTGAGAAGATGCACGGCAGCAAGCGTCGTCGGAGCAAAGAGCGACACTGCTGGATAGGCGATACCAAACGCCATTTCTGCCTGGGCGAGCACGAAGAAGGCGAGCGCCGTCCAGAAGTGAAGCATAGTCCAGCGGGAAACCACCGATCCGAACATGTGATGTTCTGTCACCTAATATCGTTGTCAATAACATCTATAATATATATATCTTTATGGCGCTGACAAGCCTCTTGTGTTTCGTAACCTGCGGCATTGTCGCCGTTGCTGAGCTCCCAACGCCGGCTCTTGTGGCCGAATAATGGAGGAGGGAACATGCCAGTCTGGCGCATTCATCCGGTGGCGCGTCGTGGCGATGCGCGATGGCAAGGACGCAAAATCTGGAAGGAAGTGGTGGTGTGCGCGCCGTCGGCGGCCATGGCGCGGCTGATCGCCTGCGAACTCGATAGACCGGCCCAGCGTCACCGGAAAGGCAATGAAAGCCTATGCTTCCGCAGCGGGCTGGAGGACGCAAAGCTCTATTGGGTAGAACAGCTTGATCGATCGCCCGTCGGCGACAACCGTGGACAGGAAGGTGTCATCCGTGCGGTCTTGGAGGACGGGCGAGAGGTCACGCCAGCCCCGTTCGAAGGCCCTTATCAGTCTCTCAAGCCACACTTCAGGATCGCGACTTCGTCGTGAGCGGATCGCGAGAACCTTGGTGCGCCAGGAGCTAGGCGCATGTCCTGCCTCTTCGAAGACACCGCTAAACCCGCCGGTCGCATGCTTCGGCGAGCTGTTTCAAAGTCGCCGAGATCTCGACAGGATAGACGATTGATTTGAGCGTGCGCAAGGGAAACGGAAGCTGGGCCAGCTGTTGGGCGGCGCGATCCCGAATCGCGCGAAGCGAGGGAGTAGATGCGCAACGTCGTCCTGCGCGCAATACCGGCTGTAGCAGCACCTCGCCCACGCCCGGCTCGCTTGTCAACGTGATCATATCTGATGAGAACGTCCCGCCCACATCCTGTCGGCGCCACACCAGCTTCCGACCCGGCCATGTCGCTTTGCCTTCTGATCGCTTGCGACGCGGAATTCCAGCGTATTCTTCAAGCTTATAGGCGCAATCGAGCACCGGGGCATCGGTGGAAACATCAAGGCTTGCACCGATCCCGCAACTGTCGATGGGCACATGATCGCGCGCGAATGCAATGAGGTCGGCCTCGTCGATGTCCCCGCTGGCGAATATCCGGATGCGGGGAAAGCCACCCGCATCGAGTATGTGGCGAACCATGCGAGATTGCGCCGAGAGATCGCCGCTGTCGATACGCACGCCTTCTATGCCGATGCCGCGTGCGGCCAAGCGCATTGCCAGTCGCACGACTTTCTTGGCCGCACGCCCGACGTCGTAGGTGTCTATCAGTAGGACAATACCTTCCGGGCGCGCGGATGCGAAGTGCTCGAACGCCTGCTCTTCGTTCTCATGCGCCTGGATGAATGCGTGGGCCATCGTGCCGAACGCCGGAACGCCGAACGCCGCGTCGACGAGGACCGTTGCGCTGCCCGAAAAGCCGGCAATATAGGCAGCCCGGGCCGCCAACAGCCCCGCCTCGGCACTATGAGCCCTACGCAGGCCAAAGTCGACGAGTTGCTTGCCATCCGCCGCGAGTACAAGCCGCGCGGCCTTGGAGGCGATCAGAGTTTGAAAATGCATGATATTGATGAGCCGCGATTCGATGAGCTGGGCTTCCGGCAGAGAAGCCACGATGCGAACAATTGGTTCATCGCCGAAGAATACTGTGCCTTCCGGCATAGCATAGACATCCCCACGGAAGCAAAACGCTGACAAATAATCTATGAGGCGTCGCGAGAATCGCCCGGAGCGCGACAGCCATTCCAATGCCCTTCCTCCGAAACGGAGGGAACCGAGATAATCGATCAGTTGCTCAAGACCTGCGGCGAGAAGAAATCCCCGATTGCGCGACAGCCTGCGCACGAAGAATTCGAACACAGCCGTGTCGAGCATGCCGTCGGCAAGATAGGCGTCAACCATGGTGAGTTCATAGAGGTCCGTGAGAAGCGAATTATCCTGTACCATTACGACCGTTCGCGCTGGCGTGGGAACGTCCAAGAGACCACTCGCTTGCGGCGATGCGTTTACTTGCCTTGCCGGCGCCCAGTCCATCATTCCCGTTTCGACCTTCACCGAACTGCAAATGCGGCGTGCTTCGTAGGGCTCGTGTGCTCCACATCGCAGCCCCCGGTGAGTTGGTTGAGCGCCGACATCACGGAATATACGTCGCTTGCCACGCCTCCGCCCATGCCTTCTTCTTCCGCAACCGCAAGCTCGCAGGCGTCGTAGGCCCAATCCCTAAGCAAGAAGACTTTCTCGGCGAGCGTCAGATGCGGGCTTTCCACGATATCCTGCGGCATCTCAAGCGTGGCGCGAAGGTCGGCAAGCGCAGGCCGGCCATATCGCCGTGATATGAGCTGAACTTTTCGGACCGGTGACGGCTGGTTAGCGTGCATAACGCACCTCGTCTTCTGGGCAAGGCCTAAGAAGGATCGTCTTGCCGTGATCGACGTGAACGATAGCACGAACGATGTCTAGCGATTTGCGCGCCGACAAAGAGCGCGTTCCAGGCACCCCTCATAAGGGAAACCAATGATCGAGGTTGACATGTCTCTAAAAAATGTCCTTGCAGAGATTCAAAACTGCAAGTGCAAACATGAGTTGCCGCACGGATTCCGCCCCATCCTGCAGGTGAGCACGTCAGCGCGACTGTGCATCGCAAGCCAAGCGCCGGGAATCCGGGCCCACGAAACGGGAATCCCATTCAATGATCGTTCAGGAGACCGCCTGCGGGAATGGATGGGCATGGATCGCAAGACGTTCTATGGCCGGAATGTTGCCATCGTGCCCATGGACTTCTGCTTTCCAGGGCACCTGCCGAACGGGGCCGACAAGCCGCCGCGCAGCAAATGCGCCCTGGCTTGGCGCGATCGGCTACTTGCCGAACTACCGCATATTGAATTGACACTTCTTGTGGGGTCGTACGCGCAAGCTTGGCATCTCGGAGACAACGCGAAATCCAACCTGACCGAAACTGTGCGCGCCTGGCGCGAGTATACCCCGCGCTACCTGCCCTTGGCGCATCCCTCCTGGCACAACAACGCCTGGCTCGCCGCAAACCCCTGGTTCGAGCGCGAGATCCTGCCCTACCTGAAACGGCGGGTTCGGGAAATCTGCCACTCATCAATAATTCTCATCCCGCAAACGCGATCTTCAGGACGGCCGCCGCGCCTGCCACGCCTATAACGGCCGAGAAGCCGGTGTTGGCGATCAGCAGCAATGCCTTCGTGACCGGCCCGTGAACATAGTCTTCGATGACCACCTGCATGCCGATCCGCATGTGAATACAGAAATTGAGCAGCGCCAGCAGAAGGACGATCACGGCCAGCGGGTTGCTCAGGAGATTGGTGACTTCGTCATAATCCGCCCCAACACTGGTGCTGATAACGATGAGAACACCCGCAATGAGCAGTACGCCGAGGACCGAGGTGACGCGCTGATGCCAGAAGTCTCGCGTGCCATTTCCCGCCGCACCAAGACCGCGAGCGAGCGCTGTTGATGTACGGAAATCTCGCATGGCTGTTCCTTTCAGCGCGGATAGCAGACCGCCCACAGGATCGCCGTCAACGCCAGCGATCCGATGAGGTTGGCCCGAGCCAAATACTCCCGCCAGGGATAGGTGTGGGCACGGCCAGTGTCCCAGATGAGATGCCGGATGCCGCCGAGGGCATGATGCAGTACCGCCCAGGTGAGTCCGAACAAGACGATGAGGCCGGGGATCGATCCCAGCGCGTCGAGAAACGATTCATAGGCGTCGCGCCCGGCGGCGATGGCGATCAGCCACCAGACGAACACGATAGTGCCGATGTAGACCGCAATGCCCGTCAAGCGGTGCGCGATCGACATCGTCATCGTCAGAGTCGGCCGGTAGACCTGTAGATGCGGCGCTGTCGGTCTGGGACGCGATGATGATGTGGTACCGGCCACGGCGCACTCCGTCAGTGTTGCCGCTCCACCAGCATCGCCTTGATCCGGGCGATCGCCTTGGCCGGCTCGAGTCCTTTGGGACAGGTTTTCGTGCAGTTCATGATCGTGTGGCATCGATACAACCGGAAGGGATCCTCCAACGTGTCCAGACGTTCGCCTTTGGCCTCGTCACGTGAATCGACCAGCCAGCGATAGGCTTGCAGCAGCACGGCGGGGCCGAGATAGCGCTCGCCATTCCACCAGTAACTGGGGCAACCGCCGGTACAACTGAAGCAGAGGATGCACTCATAAAAGCCGTCGAGTTTGGCGCGGTCCTCGGGCGACTGCAGTCGTTCGCGTTCGGGGCCCGGTGTCTCACTCTTGAGCCAGGGCTGGATAAGACGGTGCTGTGCGATAACGTGACTTTGATCGACGACCAGGTCCTTCATCACCAGAAAGTGATTGAGCGGAAAGACCCGTATCGTCCCCCTGATGTCGTCGATGGGTTGCGTGCAAGCCAGCCAGTTGCGGCCGTCGATGCTCATGGAACACGAACCGCAGACCCCTTCACGGCACGACCGGCGGAAGGTCAGAGTGGGATCGATCTCGTTCTTGATCTTGACGAGCGCGTCCAGAACCATCGGACCGCATGACTTGCGGTCAATGTGATAGACATCAAGCCGCGGCCCGCGGCCGCTCTCCGGATCGTACCGATATACCTCCAATACCCGCGTGGCCTTGTCGCCCGTGGAAGTGTCCCAGATCTTTCCTTTGGCAATCCTCGATACGGTATCCGCGCCGAAGTTTAGTGGCAGGAAGGATCGCATGCGTGTTCCTCTCCAAAGTGCTGATCAGGAATTGTGGGACGGTTGGTAGCTGCCCACTTCTGCACCAAACGAAATCGCCAGTCTGTTCCAGCCGTTGATGGCGATGATCGCAAATGTGAGATCAACCAATTCCCTTTCCGTAAAGTGGTTACGCACAGACCGATAAAGCGCCTCGGAAACCCCGCTGTCGGCGATACGGGTGACGGCCTCCGTCCAGGCCAAGGCGGTTCGTTCCCGTTCGGAGAAGAACGACGTCTCCCGCCACGCCGCCAGCGTATAAAGACGTTGTTCGCTTTCTCCGGCGGCCCGTGCGTCTTTGGTATGCATGTCGAGGCAATAGGCACAACCGTTGATCTGCGAAGCCCGTGCTCTCACCAATTCTAGAAGCGGCTTTTCAAGCCCGCTGCTGCGCACATAACGCTCCAGGCTCCTCAGGGCGGCTGCCGCGTCGGGCGACACGGCGTGATAATCGAGACGTCGGGTCATGATCTCACCAAGCGTTTATGTGTACGAGGGAGGTTGGCATGGTGCCTCGGGATAGAGCTTGCGGCGTCTATTTGCGTCGTCTCCTTTCCCGTCGCGGTGTCCCCACGCCTGAGTGGTAGCATCGATATCTTGAGATGAGGCAGAACATAGCGTGTGGTCCGGCCATCGACCGCGGCTTGGCACTCGGCCTCGAGTTCCACCTCGGCGCGCCACCAATATTCCCGATCATGGCCTCTCGGGCGACCTTCCCGCTCCCAAATCAGGTAACTACGCTGCCGAATTGCCTCGTCCGAAATGCCCCAACTCAACATATCCGTCTCCATTGCACCATCCACCGCTTCGGACCGGGGAGCGACCAAGACGTTGACCGGCACCAATATGCGAGTGTTGACGTTTGCCGTCTTTGTGCGCGAACAAAGACAGGGACTCTCACCAACGCCGGCCTCCTGCGCTGGTGCGTGGTCGAGGCCAAGCGGCCTGGGGTTGGGCTCCCTGAATAGGCCGTCGGATGCCGCGTTTCAGCCTGGACAGCTAACGCGGCAAGAACGGCCGAATGACACGGGGTCCTAAGATCGTCATCAGCGAGTCGTTGCAGATCACCGATCGGAACCTTGATTGGTGATTTTCCGTGACCGATCAAACTTCAAAGCGGAATTTGCAATGGAACGGGTGGCAACCGCCCTGATCCTACCGGCTGAGAACTTCCTTCAGGACAACGGCTTGATTGTGCCCACCGTCACGTGCGCCATACAGAAGGGTCAGACGGCCCTGGTGCGCCAGGTGCCGCAGCGTCTTCAACTCCTCGGGCGTTGAGGTAAGCTCCAATTTGTATCTCCTGCGAAATTCGTTCCATCGTTTAGGATCATGCCCAAACCAGAGACGCAGGTCGTTGCTGGGAGCGACATCCTTGAGCCACACGTCGATTGCGGCTTTCGACTTGAGCAGTCCGCGTGGCCACAAGCGATCCACCAGCACCCTGGTGCCATCGTCAATCTCCGCAGGTTCGTAGATCCGTTTCAACCGGATATCGGACACAGCATCCTCCATCGCATACTGCATTTCGGCATACGCCAGAGCTCCCGATAGCAAAACTATCATTCCCCGGAGCCATGTCTTTGCGTACGAACAAAGACACCGGAGAACCAATGCGTCAGTTTTTGGTGCGTGGTTAGTACACTCTAGAGGTTAGCTTGACCAATTCGTTCGTGCTTAACGATACAATAGATCACGTCATGCGGGCCGAACCTAGAACGATAAGAATCCTCTTGAAGCACGGGATGGCTTGCATCGGTTGCCCGATTGCGCCTTTTCACAGTCTGGAAGACGTGTGTCACGAATACGACCTTGAAAGCGGCGCTTTTCTTCGTGAACTGTCGGGCGCCCTCAATGAAAGGACTGAATGATTCTACTGCCGTTCCGGCCGTGGCTAAGAGCTATTTGGCCGTTGAAACTCACTGTTCTCCCGCAATCACCACGATGGCATGGGGATCACGCAGAACGAGGTGCTGCCTACCGCCATCGACAATCCCGTTCTGCTCCCAGGCGCTTAATATCCGACTGACGGTATGCAGCGTTGTCCCCGACATCAGCCCGATTTCCTGCCGCGTGATCGGAAAAGGGATTTCTATGCCACCATCGACAGGTCGACCGCTCTGTCGAACCAGTCGAAGAACCGCATGCGCGACACGACGCTCGACGTGCTCGGTCGAGGCCTCATGCAGCCGCTTATGTGCCTCCTCGATAGACAATCCCATATATCGGATCAACGCCAAAGAGAGTTGCGGATGACGCAGTAACAGGTCTACGAACGTTCGCTGGCTCCAGGCGAGAACCTCGCTGTCGAGAATGGCGACAGCCGTCACGGGATATGGCGCCTCATTGAATGCGGAAAGATGCCCCATTAGATCGCCGGCACCGGCCAAGCGAGTGACGATTTGGCTACCGTCCGAAGCAACTTGGATCGCCTTAAAACGGCCGTTCAGCACCAGAAAAATGACGTCCGCCTGCTGCCCCTGATCGAATGCGGCACGTCCCCGCCGTACACATCGCGGTCGCGACAACCGGACCACGTCCGCCATAGAATCATGGCTGAGCTGCGCGAAGACCGCGAACCGCCGGATGACGCTCTTAATTTCGACGATGTCCAACAGCGCTACCTCAGCCCGGCTCCACGCTGCGACTATATCAGCACCTGTGCGTCCAAATTCAATAGATGCAGATCACAATCCACTATTAGGTGCCATTCGCCCATCCGAGGTTCTGCAGTCAGCGACATTCCTTCGCACAAGCAGCAACCGATCTCACGTCGCCATGCTAAGAACTGGCACCGCGACGACCTAGCTAAGTTGAGATCCGCCCCCGAAGACGCGGTCCCTAGATTGACCACTCCCGTCAATGATAACCATTTCCCATGACGTAATCGCGGAGCAGGTCCTCCTCATAACCCAGCCTCTCGAACAGAGCATGGAGGACATCCCGCGCGGCAACGATGCCGATGGCTTTGCCGCGCTGGTCGACGACCGGCACCTCGCGAAAGCCAGCAAGCTTCATAACCGCCCACACGTCCTCCAGCATATCCTCAGACCGGCAACAGAACACATCGCGTGTCATCACGACCGCACCAGACAAGGTACAAGTATGACCATGGCACTGCCCAATCCTGCGGACGATATCGGTCTTTGTCACAACCCCCGCCATGAGGCCAGAGTGGTCACACACGACAAGCAGATTTGCATTTTGCGCCGCAAGCAGTTGCGCGACTTCGGGCAGCCGAGCATCGTATCGGATAGTAACGAGCCTGCGCCGTGCAGCGTCAAGGATCCCTCCCACGCGCAGCGCCGTCCTGCTCAAATGCCCTTCACTCCCCGGAACAGGTTTCACAAGCATAGACACCCCTTCCCGCGATGGCGTGTAACCTCCGGACCCGGCGGCATCGTCCCTCCGTGCCCCGTTCGCCCTTTTTATCCTCATGGCCATGTCATCGATAAAGCCCAACGGCAACATCAGTGGTGCTTCGCCGCTGCTTCGCCTTCGTCCATAGTGGTGAGCGAAACCGTCGAGTGCGCATAGGAGGCACCCGCCCGCATCTCCGCTGCGACCCAGATTGCCTCCATCAGCTCCTGCGGCGTGGCACCGGCACGCAGTGCCGACCGCGTGTGGCCCTTAATGCAGTATGGACATTGAGTCACGTGAGCGACAGCAAGCGCTATGATCTCCTTCGTCTTGACCGACAAGGCCCCCTCTGAGAACACTCGCTGACTGAAGGCGTCAAACGCCGCCTGGATATCCGGAGCCAGATCGCGTCTTTTGGCCCGAATTTCATTGGAGGATGGTGGATATAACGGACTCGCCATATCATTTCTCCTATCTATAGTAACGGCTCAACCACAAGCGGGCCACCGTCATGACTTCAGACCGGCATTATGCCCGTGTCAGCCGAACGCCTCTTTGTGTGCGCGCAAACAATCGACTGCGACATACTGGCGGGAGCGGATTTGCGGAACGATAGCGTCACGGAAAGACCCACCCCGACATCAGGGTGCACGACCATCAAGCTCGGGCCGTTGTTGCGCAGTCCCAGTCTTGGCAGGCGGGAGAAGCACCGTCTCCCGCGGAGTAGCGGTCACCGGGCATTGCGCCCGGCGACACGCTTGAGTGCTGGCGAGCCTTCGAACGAAAGGTAGATTCCTAACAACTACTGCAAGGCCTGTGACGTCACACCAGCATCATGTGATGGGCGAGCCAAATGGTCGTTAGGTCAGCGCTGCGAGCGCTTGGTTAAGGTCCTTAATTAGATCGTTCTGATCCTCTAAGCCCACAGACAGCCGCAGCAAGCCGTCCGTGATACCGACATCTGTCATCGTGTCAGGACTAAGATAGGAATGTGTCATCGTCTTGGGGTGGGCGATAAGGCTTTCGGTGCCCCCCAACGATTCAGCAAGCGTGAATATCTTAAGGCTCTCGACAAAGTGCCGCACTGCTTCTCGCCCACCTATAAGATCGAAACTCAGCATGGCGCCAAAACCCTTCTGTTGTCGCGCGGCAATGTCGTAGCCGGGATGAGCGAGTAAGCCTGGATAATAGACTGCTGCGACTTGAGGCTGATTTTGCAGGAAGAGTGCGATCGCACCTGCTGTTCGCTCCTGCTGATGCACGCGGGTAAACAATGTCCGCAGACCGCGCAACGTCATATAGGCATCGAAAGGAGCGCCAATTACGCCCGTAACGTTGGCCCAGTGTGCAAACGCCTCGGCGTCCGAGGCCTCTTTCGTGACGACAGCGCCGCCAATTACGTCAGAGTGACCGTTGAGATACTTCGTGGTCGAGTGGATCACGTAATCGGCGCCCAGCCCCAAGGGTTGCTGAAGGGCAGGCGACAAAAACGTGTTGTCCACCGCCACCTTCGCGTCCACTTCATGTGCTAAGCGAGAGATGTTAGCTATATCCACAATCCTCATAAGCGGATTACTAGGTGTTTCTACCAGCACCAGGGCCGGACCTCGTCGGAGAGCCCGCCGGACCGCCTTGTCATCCGTCTGATCAACGTATTCCACGACAAAGTCCTCGCGTTCCGAGCGCGCGTCCAGAAGCCGCATCGTGCCGGCATAGCAGTCATGCGGCGCAATTATCAGTTGATCGGATTCGACGCAGGACAGGGCCAGATTGATAGCGGCGAGCCCCGACGCCACCACAACTGCGCCAGCGCCACCCTCGAGCTTGGCGAGTGTATCAGCCAGGAGCGTGCGCGTCGGATTAGCCGTCCTGCTGTAGTCGAAACGCCCGGGCCGCTCGAAGCCTTCAAAGGCGAATGTACTGGACAGATAAAGGGGAGGAGTGACGGCCCTGAGCGCATTATCGCCGGCAATGCCATTTGTCACGGCAATCGTTTCCGACGCTTTAAGTTCGTCCATCGCTCGCTCCTCCGTCCGTCACTGCTGCTTCCGCAACTTGACGACCCTGAGATAGGGTTTAAGTGTCTTCCAACCCTGCGGAAAAAGCGCTTTGGCCTGCTCATCCGAAACGCTTGGCACTATGATCACTGGATCGCCTGGCTTCCAATTTACGGGCGTCGCCACCTTCTGCTGGTCCGTGAGCTGGAGGCCGTCAATGGCGCGCAGAATTTCTTGGAAATTGCGGCCGACGCTTGGCGGATAGGTAAGGATAAGGCGTATTCTTTTCTTGGGATCGATCACATAGACGGCCCGTACTGTTACCGTGGGATCGGCCTCGGGGTGAATCATATTGTAAAGGTTCGACACTTTTTTGTCCGCATCGGCCAGAATGGGATAATTTACCGGCCCGCAAGCCTGCGTTTCGGCGATATCCCCTTCCCACCGCTCGTGGGAGTCGACCGGATCGACCGAGAGTGCGATTGGCTTAATCCCACGCTTGTCCCATTCGGTTTTCAAGCGCGCGACTTCGCCCAATTCCGTGGTGCAGACCGGAGTGAAGTCTTTGGGATGGCTGAAGAGAATACCCCAGGAATCCCCAAGCCACTTATGGAAATGGATCGCACCTTGCGTGCTGACCTGGGTGAAGTCCGGGGCTGTCTGTCCGAGCTGCAACGCCATTGTTATCTCCTTTCAAGATGATTTCCTTGCTCGTTGAGTTGCTGTCCCTACCTGACGCCCAATCTGTCATTTCGCCGCCACCAAATCGAGGCAAACAGCAATTGCCGCGGTGGCGATCACGGTAAGATCGCTTGCCCCTTCTTCTGGAACATCGAGACCACCTTTGACGACGTTCACGTTGACACTGCCATGTGGCAGTGCGGCCTTTATCGCAGAACGGTTGACTTCTTCGGGTCGCTGCACGCCGACAGTAACATCAATGGCTATTGTATCGAGATCGACATGCAAAGTGCGAACCAATGCCAACGAACTATGATGAATGGCGTCTTCAACGGCACGAACCGCGGCTTTAGTATAATCGCACCCGTGCAAATCATTTCCGGTACCAATTTCGAGAAAGATTCGTTTCGCCGTCATGTCACCTCCGCCTGAGAAATCTGCACATTCCAACACCACTCCATGGCCAAATTTATGACCCAACCCGAATGGTACTCGGCACAACATTTCGAACAGAGATATGCCAAAAATGCCTTGATACTCGGAACGACGCAGGAGAGTTCTCGATCGCCCAGATAGGCTCCGATGTTCCCACCCAACATAGTTCAGAACTTGTCACCACTGCGGCCTCCAACCGCAAATCCGGAGAAATGCAATCTGCCGATCACATCACGTCAAGCGGCCTCTCGTTGCACACCTTATGTCAGTCGTAAGGAGAGATGTTTGTTCTAGCTCAAAGTCCGGCCTAGGCGGCAAGCCCGTTCGATCCCGCGAGGTCCTTGGCGCGCATGGAGGCTTGGGACCTTACTGTTCTGCGAGAACAGTGAAAGCGCGAGATACCTTTTGATGTTTGAGCCCTGTGACACTGATGGTACCATAACGGACGCTGTATCGCAGTTTTGCGGTTTATACTGATTGAGCGGAGCCCGAATTGCCGCGGAGATCGAATGCCGAATTTGCCATGAGGTGGCCCAACATCATGGGCAAGGGAATACGTCGGCAGACGCCGCCCAATGGAACAAGGGTAGCCACAAGTTCGGTGATGGCAAGACTATCCGGGGTGTGCATAAATCGTAAAGCTTTGGTCTATTTGACGAACGCGTTATCGTTTCGCAGCGATGCATGACGCCGCCAGGGCGTAGAATGATGAGGCTGCCGTCGGGCAATGATCGGCCAAGCCGGAAACGAGATCGGCGGTGATTTGGCCGAAGTGCAGGATCGCGCCGCCATGCTGGTTGACGAACAGCTCGGCGTCGGACTTGCGCGCGAAAGACGCGAAGGTCGGTCCCATCTCGCCCGCCAGCGGCTGCCAAGCGACATAATAGGCCTTGCGGGCGTTCGTGAAGGTTGACGGCGAATCGGATGGATGGTTCCAGTCGATGCGGGCCGTGTCCTGCACATAGAGCGATCTCAGCCGGTGGATTTCGTCCGGCTGAGTGACGAAGGCGAAGAAATCGCGCGTACCTCCGAATTTGAGTGCCTTCGACACGCCGTCGACATACGCTTCAGCGCGCGGCCCCGGCTGCCCCTCGATATACATACCGCAGACGGTACAGACATCACCTTTCTCGATCGCGACAGCGGGCTGGTTGACATCATTTGTCTGCCGTCCGCAGCCGATCAGAAGAGCGATCGCCGCCGTTACCGCGATCAGTCGCGCCGCAAGAACCAGTTTCACGTCTACATCTCCTGTCTGCGGAAGACCAGCACGGCGCCGGCGAAGGGCATTCCGGCCCATGCTGCGAGCGCGCCATAAAGGACCCACGGGTGGTAGGCATGCGCGGCGGTCATGGCCATGAAGATGCCGTTGCCGCCATTGTTCCCCAATCCCACGAGGTTGATCAATCGGAAGACGTCAATCGGGTTCAGCAGCAGCAGATAAGGATAGACGGCCTGTTCGACGGCGTTACCGCCGCTGATAACCAGCACGGCGAGCAGCAGGAGATCGAATAGGATCACCAGCATCAACCACGATAGAAGAGCGAACCCCGCGGCGCGCGCCTTCTCCCGGACCAGAACGCTGATCAGGCAGGCTAAGCCGACGAAACTCGCGCCGAGCAGGGACGCACTCGCGATGAAGGTGACGATGCTTCCCAGGGAGGCCAGGCTCCGTGTCTCGGGATTTGCCGCGAGAATGGCCACGGCTGCGGTACCAAAGCCAGCAAGGATCGCCACAGCCAGCACGCCGCTATGGCCAAGGAACTTGCCTGCCGCCAATTCAAGGCGCGACAGCGGATAGCTGAGAAGCAGCGGCAGCGTGCCGCTGTCGCGCTCGCCGACGATCGCGTCATGGGCGATGAGCAGGGCGATGAGGGGAATGACGAATGCCGCCAGCGTGGTGAGGCTCGCCATCGTAGCGTCGAACGAGGTGAAGCCGACATGTCCCGCAGTGACGGCGCCGAAATAAGCAATCGCCAGGGCCAGTACAGCGAAGATGGCGGTGATGGCCAGCGTCCAATGGTTCCGCATGTCGTCACGGAACTCCTTGCCAGCCACGATCAGGGTGTTATTCGCCATCATCATCGCCTTTCGCCTGTTTGTCCGCACCCAGGGTCGCGTAGAGGTGCGTGAGAGACGGCTCCTTCACCGTAATGTCGCTCAAGGCCTCGATCTGCATTAGGCGGCGCATGACGTCCATCTTGCGCGCAGCCGGCACGGCGAACTCCACCAGCGAAGGCTCGCACTGTCTTGGCGCGGCCGGAAGCTCCGCGACCCAACCTTCCTTGAGCAAGCCGTTGATCCTGCCGCTAAAGCGCGCAGTGATCGTGTCGGGCAAGCCGGCGTCCCGATGCATTTGCGACACCGTGCCTTGCGTGACGAGCCGGCCCTCCTTCAGAATCAGCGCGCGATCCAGATGCGGTTCCAGTTCGGCCAGCAGATGGGACGAAATGACCACTGTCTTGCCCTGCGATTTCAACTCGCCCACCTGCTCGAAAAAAAGCTGCGTTGCCAACGGATCAAGCCCAGTGGTCGGTTCGTCGAGCAGCAGCAGGTCCGGTGAACCGAGCAAAGCCTGGGCAAGGCCAAGGCGTTGCCGCATCCCTTTGGAATAGGTGCGTACCCGGCAACCTGCTGCGGCAGTCAAACCGACACGATTGAGCAGTACATCGGCCTCATTGGCCGCCACCCGCTTGAGCCGTGCGAAATAATCTAGGACCTCACGTCCTGTCAGATTGTCATAGAAAGCGACGTTCTCCGGCAGGTATCCGATGCGGGCGTGCAGCTGGCGACCTTCGAGTCCGGCGGGAGAATAGCCCAGCGCGCGGACCGTCCCTTCGGATGGCGCGATGAGACCTAGCACCAGTTTGATCAGCGTCGTCTTGCCCGCACCGTTATGGCCGAGCAGGCCGATCACCTGACCTTCGGACATCTCCGCCGACAGCCCCTTCAGGACTGCGGCGGCGCCATAGCGCTTCGTCACCGTGGAGAATTCAACGGCGTTCGGCATAGGCTAGTCTCCGCATATCTGGGTGCGGCTTCGCTGGCGGCTTCATCAAGGGATGGCTATCTTGCACGCTCGGACTTGCAAACACCGGGAAGGCCCGCTGCACATAGCGCAAGAGCAAAATCGCCGGGCTGCTCATCAACAGTGCGGCGCTGGGATACTCCCATAAGAGGACATCAACCCCGTCATTCGGCCGATACGGCGTGTCGCCGCGACCATCGCCGTTCAAGTCCCACCCCAGATAATCGCTCCAATAATTTCCAATGCCATGCCAGGACCATTCCTCCTCCAAGTTTTGGACGTATTTGACTTGAACGCGGTTGCCGACGAAGGCATTGCCGTAAAACAGATCATGGTCTGATCCGGCGGTGACGTGAATGCCTATCGGACAATCGATAATGGAATTGCGATGAAAGCGGTCGAACTCGGAATTGTAGACGAAGATGCCCTTCCCTTCTCCACCAGGAACCAGAAAGCCGCCATAGCCCTGCTCGCCACGCACGTTCTTGATCGTGTTGCCGGAAAAGTCGCTGTAGATGACGTAATTGAGGAGAATGCCGTATTCGCGGTCGCCGCGCGACATGTTGTTACGGATGTCCAGCCGTCGGGATTGCATCAGGGCGTAGCCGGCCAAGTTGCCGAAACTGATGTTTCCTGCCACGACATCGTCGTTGGAATACATGTAGTGAATGCCATAGCGCACATCATGGATGCGGTTGCCGACGATTTTATTGTGGGGACTGATGTAGATGTAGATGCCGTCGCGCGTCTGACTTATATCGTTGCCTTCGACCAGGACGCCAGTGTCGCTCCACAGATGGATGCCGTCGCCGCGGTCCGCACGGCGCAGACGGCTCAGGCCGCGAATGCGGTTGCCGATCACCTTCGTTCCCGCCGCACCGTCAAGATAGATTCCAAACAGGACGTCCTCAAGATCGTTGTTAACAATCGTGGCGTCGCGCGCCTTCTTCTCGACATAAATGCCGGTGTCCATCGTGGTGAGATCGCTGCCGGATTCACGGATCGTCAGGTTCCGCACGGTGACATTCGGAGCAGCGATGCGGATCACATCGCCGCTGCCGGCGCCGTCAAGAACTGCCCCTTCTGCACCCACCAACGTAAGAGGCTTGTCGATGTTTAGGTGAACATGATGTACGCCGGCTGGAACGGTCACGATGGATTGTGGCCTCGCGGCGGCGATCAGGCGCTGCAACGTCTGGCCGCGCGCCTGGGCGGAGATGGCAAGCAGCATCGCCACTCCCAACGCAACTGGACCTAACCGCTTTGCCCTCACAATCACCTCCCCGTCTGGAGAGCGAGCCGCCGCGGCCCGTTCGATCATGCCTCCACCAGCATGCGGCTGCGCATCTCCAGATGCAGCGCATGGCAGAAGAAGGTGCAGTAGAACCAGTGCACACCAGGTTTGTCAGCGATGAAGGTGACTGATGAGGTTTCCTGCGGGCTGATCTCCATGTTGATGCCGTAGTTCGCGATGCAGAAACCGTGCGTCAGATCCTCGATCTGATCAATGTTGGTGATCGTGACCGTCACCTCGTCGCCCTTCTTTACTGTGAACTCCTCCAGGCCATACATCGGGGCTGCGCTTGTCATATAGACGCGCACTTTGCGGCCGTCGCGGATCACCTTGCTGTCGCTTTCGAGCGTGATGCCATCCTTCTTCGCCATGGCAACGGCCTCGGCAAAGAACGGATCGTTACGAGTCCAAATGCGCTTGACCTTGTTCATCAGTACCCGTCGATGAACGATGTTGCAGTCGTGCGGCTCGCTATAGACCGGCACGTCGGCGATGAGCTTCATTTCATCCCCCGAAATGTCGATCAGTTGATCATTGTCCGGGTGCAACGGCCCCACCGGCAAGAAGCGGTCCTTGGAAAATTTATTGAGTGATACCAGCCATTTTCCGTCCGCGTCGCGGGTCTCTCCCATGGAAGAGTGGTTGTGTCCTGGCTGGTAGGCGACATCCAACTTCTGACGGATGTAATTGACCTTCTGGCCCTGGTACGCCTTGATCGCGTCGTCGATGTTCCACTTCACGATCTGACTGTCTATGAAGAGCGTCGTGTAGGCGTTTCCCCGGCCGTCATACGCCGTGTGCAATGGCCCCAGCCCCATTTCTGGCTCTGCCACCACGACATCGCGCGGGTCCCTGAGCTTGCCTGCGAAGTACTGGTCAATTTTCTCCCAAGCCATGACCGTCACGGTCGGCGAGAGTTTGCCGGACGCCACGACATATTTGCCGTCCGGGCTCGCGTTGCAACCGTGGGGATTCTTCGGAACCGGAACGTAGAGTGTGAGCTTGGAACCGTGCCGTCCGTCGACCACAGGCACATCCGAGCCCGCAATGGTTTTGTACTGGCCGCTGCGGACCGCCTCTTCGATCCGCTTAATGTTGAAGACGACGACCCAGTCGCGTTCGTCGCGCATGAAACCTGCGAGATCGACGCCACCCTCGCTGTTGTAGCAAGTAGCCGCCATATATTTGCCGTCGTAGTCGGCATCCGTGTTGTCCAGATTCCCGTCCACCAGCACCTGCCAGGCAATCTTCATCGTGTCGCCGTCGATCGCCGTGAATACGGTGAAGTACTTGCTCGGGTCATTCAGGTCTCGACCATCGTTGGGATGCGGCACACGGAACTCGCCGCAACAGAAGACATAGCCGGTGCGCGGCGCACGCTGCACGCGCAAACCATGGATCGATTGTGCATTGGGGATCTCGATAATCTTGTCGGTCCGCATGACGTCGCAGCGGATGCGCGCCACGCGCGTGCAAGCCTTGTCGTTGACGAAGATGTAACGTCCGTCGTAGTGGCCGTCGGTCATGCTCATATGGGGATGATGCAGATCGCCGCCCTTCGGGAAATTCTCGCCGAGCACGCGCTTGCTTTCGTTCGTGATGCCCCAACCGATGGCGAAGTCGGTATTGAAAACAGGAACGCGGATGAGCTCGCGCATCGAGGGCAACCCCATGATCCGCACCTCGCCGGACTGGCCGCCGCTCCAGATCCCGTAGTACTCGTCGAGTTGTCCCGGAGCGACATAGTCTTTCTGTACGCCGCCGCTCGTCGCGCCGGTCGTCCCCGACGTGTGCTCCGCGTGCGGAGCGGCCAGTCCACCGGCCAGCCCGACACCGGCGCCCACGATGCCTGCCAACGCGCTGGTTCCGAGCATATGGCGCCGCGAGAGAGCGGCGATAGCACCAAGTGACGAACTCCCCTCGCCCGTCTTCCGGGAGTCGTGTGTGTCGTCAGTGTTGTTGCTCATTGTAGTCCTCCTTGTTGCGTCTCAGGGCGACGTTTCAGGTCAATCGGTCGCAGCAGGTTCGCGAAGCCGTTTGGCGTGCGGGGCAACCGGCTTTGCCATGGCGGCGCCAGTCTTCTCCCTTCGCTTGCGCAACTGCACGAGCGGCGGACACTTGTGGTCATTCCAGTAAGTGATCTGACAGTCGAGGCAGTGGTGGCATTCATTGTGGTTGATGTGCCCCGCCGCGTCGATCGCCTGCACCTCGCATTCGTTGGCGCAGACGTGGCAAGGATGGCCGCATTCCGGGCGCCGCCGCAGCCAATCGAACATGCGCTGACGTCCCGCGACGGCCAGACCCGCGCCCAGCGGACAGACATATCTACAGTAGAACTTGTTGTTGAGGGCCGATACGGCAAGTAGCCCTACCGCGTAAAGCACGAACGGCCATGAGCGAAGGAAATGCAGGTCGATGGCCGTTTTGAAGGGCTCAATTTCGGAGAACCGCTCGGCCAGGTTCACGGACTGGAGCGAGAGGCCGAAGAGCCCAAGCAGGATGATATATTTGACAGCCCACAATCGTTCATGGACGAAACGAGGAAATTCGTACTGCGGCACGCGGAAGCATCGCGCCGCCTTGTTGATCAATGCCTGCAGCGCGCCGAAGGGACACAGCCAGCCGCAATAGACGCCGCGCCCGAGCAGCAGAAGCGTGATCGCGACGAACACCCAGAGGATGAAGATCAACGGGTCCATCAGGAAGGTGGACCAGCGGAAATCGTGCAGCACGGCATGGATGAAAGTGAGGATGTTGACGACCGAGAGCTGAGCGAGCCCATACCAGCCGATGAAGACCGCAGTATAGATAAGGTAGCTCGTCCGTAAGCCCTCCAGCAGGCGAGGGTGTCGCGCGAACCAGTCCTGGAACACCAGGATAACGCTGAGCAGCAGCAGCCCGGCGACCAGGACGGCGATCTGGAACCGGTTCTGGTACCAGATGCGCATCCAGAGCGGCGCATCCCGGCCAGGCGCGAATTCCGATTGTCCGGCGGGCGACACGACATAGGCGGACGGTATCTGATAGGTGCCGTCGAAGGTGGTGTAGATGCTTTTCAGCGGCCCGATCTGGCGCCGCACCAAGAGCTCCAACGTCCAAGGCCGGCCAAGATCGAAACCGTAGGACTTGCGGATGATGAAGATTCCCATTTCGCGGAAGGACGGCATACCGGCAAGCGCGGTGTCGGACAGATCCACAAAATCAGAATCGTGAAATAGAATCACCTTGTGGCCCTGGACCACATGCACACGATCGAAGATGCCGCCGCGCACGTATCCGACGCCTTTGAACGAGTAGAGGCCGTTGGCCATGATCGCTATGGCCTGGTCGCCCGGCTTGAACCGCGACATGAGATCCTTGTAGCCGGCCTCGCCGAGCAGATTGCGGCCGACGGCCGGCGGCGTGATGAAGGCGTAGTAAAGGTCAACGAACGTCTGATCACCCGTACCGTCCTGTGCCGTTGTGTCGTCCGGAAACAATGGTGCCGGCAAATTGCGGAACGCCTTCGCCACCTGGTCACGGGTTAGGTGCAGACGCCGGATCGCGCCATTGCCCGTGAGATCCACCCAGTCGGCGTTTTCGAAATAATTCGTCCGGAGCTTCGATTCCCCAACGCCTTCGACCTTGGCAGCCGAGACGATCTTTCGCGACACCGCGACCTTCACGGCGGCATCCATGATCGTCTGGTTGACCGCCATCGAGGTGACTGTCGCACTGCTGATGGCGTCGATGTGAATGGCGTTGCCGCCGCCACTGTTGCCGACCACGATGTTGTCGGTTACGCGATGGCCGATGTAGCGGGCGACAAAGTCATATAGCTTTTGGACCGGGATGCCGACCAGTAGAATAGGTTCATGCTGCTCGAGCACCTTGGTGCCGATGATCTGCCCGCTGCCGTCGATGGCGATCAGGATGTTGACCGGCTCGCCGGAATAGGCAGGCACCGGCGCCACCATCCTGCTCTCGAAGACGTAGCCGATGACTTTGTTGCCGGCGTATACGTTCGCTGCCGGCGGGTTCCCAGTGATCGGTCCGAAACTCGTCGCCTTTGGGAAAAACTGATGAACGAGTGGATATTGCGCATCGATGCCCACCGCAGACGCCGGAATCGCTGCGAAGAACAGGAGTGCCAGGACGCCTGCAATCCAACGCACGAACGGCGCAGCCGGTCGGTTGGACACCAAGGGTTTGTCTCTTATCACCACAGCGTCCCCGTTACGCCACCGCCGCTTCACCCGAAACCAGCGGAAGACCTTTGGAGCGCCAGCGCGACGCCCCGTCCCAGGAGAAAGCCAGCCACTCGTCTCGCCGTGCGGCCATCGTCTCTTTGAGACGCGGCAACGCCATCGAAAAGGCGGCGACGCTCATCGCATCAGTTTCCACGGTTTCCTCGGCCATCACCGTCACGCTGGAATACCGGTCCGGCGAGTAGCCTGTGTGCGGATTGACGATGTGGAAGAGACGTTTGTCCGCCGAGAAAAACACTTCGTAATTTCCCGACGTTGACAAGGCAGCATTGCGGAGCCTGACGACGGCAGCAACGCGGTCGGTGTGTATTGGATCAACGATACCGACGTTCCAGAAGCGGCTGGGATCGGCGCCAGCAATCGCATGAAGGTCGCCGCCCGCATCCACTAGCGCGTATTCGATTCCGGCAGCACGCAGGGCAGCGATCCCCTGATCGACCACAAAGCCTTTGGCGATGCCGTCGAGCGTGATCGCCATTCCGGGCCGAAGCAATTTAATGCTTCCGCGATCTAGCGAGATGGATTTGTAGCCGACCAAAGGCTCACGGCGTGCGACCGCCTGCAGCTCCGCCGGGTTAAGAACGACCGGCCGGCTTAATCCAAGATAATAGTCGAGCACCGGCGCCACAGTGACGTCGAAATCGCCTTCGGTGTGTTCGGAAATGGACAAGGCACGTTCCATCACGGTGCGCAGCGCCGTCGGCGGATTGGCAAGCGATCTCATACGATTGAGATGGCTCACGGCACTATGGGGATCGAAGCGCGACAGCACGTCCACCGTGGATGCCATGCGCCGGAATGCCAATCGAATGGCTTCACGAGCCGCACCCTCGTCGTCCGAAAGCACGTTCACCGAGACCGACGTCTCCATCAGCGTAGCTTCTCGACGAACTTGGTAAAGGTTGCGGCTGCGGTTGAGAACGATCCAACCGCCGGCCGCAAATGCGCCGCCGGCCAGCACACCACCCGCCAGCTTCAGGAAAGGCCGCCGGGCCAAATACCGATCGTCTGCCATGGGCAATTCCTTGCAAACAGCGACCCGGCTACCCCTTTGGCGTGAAATACACGCACCAGCCGTGCGGACTGATGCTGCCGTCTACGATCGCGCAGGTGCCGTCCGCATTGGCCTTCGGGCCGGGCTTAAACCGCGCGCAGCCGGCGCATTTCTGTGCTCCGTTCGGCTTGTTCTGGTACATCGCCACCTTCTGCGATGCCTTGGCCTCGGCAGGCTCCGATGCGAGGATCGCGCCGGCGGCGATGGCACCGATCGCCACCAATGCGCCCGTCTTGAACATGGAGCGGCGGGACAGATCGCAGTCGTCAGTCTTCTTCATCAATACCTCCGTCAATGGACGCCGCGAACGATCCGCGCACCAATGCAGCGTGTCCGCGCGCCTGCAATAAACACTGATATCCGCATGTATCAGGTCGGGAATACGCGTCGTCTCCAGCGTTTCCCAGGCCGATCAAAGCAGTCGCAGCCGCTTGAATGCATCTGTCGACCGAGTTCGACGTCCTTCCATAAACATGCATTTCATGTGCATGCTTGAACTGCTTAAGAGGTAGATACAATACTCTTTATCAATCCTGCGACACTGTGAGCCAATTGTCGTGATCGCAGTGGTTTCTTTAGAACTCAGAACGATTCTAATATAGGTACGAACGCTATTCTGGATGGATCGTACGCAGAGTTTCTGGATGCACCATCTCAGATTCAGCAGCACGCCCCGCTCCGCGACCGGATTGCGATGCGTCCCTGCCGCTTCAGGTATTCTATAAAGATATATTGCATATATATCTTTGTGCGCTAAAGTGAAGGTGTCCAGGGTGTTTTTCACAAGGGATTTTTGCAGTTCCGTCTGACCTTGGATAGAAGAGGAATAGAATGGCCTACGTCGTCACCGATGCCTGCATCAAATGCAAATACATGGACTGCGTGGAAGTATGCCCGGTCGACTGCTTCTACGAAGGCGAGAACATGCTCGTTATCCATCCTGACGAATGCATCGACTGCGGAGTCTGTGAGCCGGAATGCCCGGCTGAGGCGATCAAGCCGGACACCGAGACAGGTTTGGAACAGTGGCTGGGCCTGAATGCGGAATTCGCGAAGAAATGGCCGAACATCACGAAGAAGGGAACGCCGCCGCCAGATGCGGCGGCCTGGGACGGCGTCCCAGGAAAGTATCCCGAACACTTCAGCGACAAGCCCGGCACCAGCGACGACGACACGGCGATATCCAGCGCCGCGTGATGGGCGATGACTGGCTATCTGCATCGTTGTGGCAGCGGCGGTCTAAAAGGGCAACCGATCCGGGAAGAGTGCGCGCATGATGACAGCAGCGACCCGCAGTCCAGAGCTGATCTGCCCCGCCGGAACGCCTGCGGGCCTGAGAACCGCCGTCGATGCGGGAGCACATGCGGTTTATTGCGGGTTTCGAGACGAGACGAATGCGCGCAACTTCCCAGGCCTCAACTTCGACCGGGCAGAGTTGCACGAAGGCATCACCTACGCCCACGACCGCGGGGTAAAGGTGCTCGTAGCGCTCAACACGTTCATGCGGGCCGGCGCCACAGGAATATGGAAACGCGGAGTTGATGACGCCGTTTCCGCCGGTGCCGACGCCTTGATTCTCGCGGATGTCGCATTGATTGCCTATGCGCGCGAGGCATACCCGTGGCAACGGCTTCACTTGTCAGTACAGGCCGCCGCCGCGACGTCGGACGCAATCGCGTTCTATCGCGAAACATTCGGCATCGCGCGCGTCGTCCTGCCGCGCGTACTGACATTGGAGGAGATCGACCGGCTGACAAAGGCAACGGCACCGTGCGAGACAGAAGTTTTCGTCTTCGGCGGGTTGTGTGTGATGGCGGAAGGGCGTTGTTCGCTGTCGTCATACGCCACTGGAAAGTCGCCCAATATGACCGGAGTCTGCTCGCCGCCAAGCCACGTGCAATATCGTGAAGACAAGGATACGCTGGTCGCTTCCCTCGGCGGCTTCACCATCGAGCGCTTTGCGCGCGGCGAACCTGCGGGCTATCCGACGCTCTGCAAGGGGCGCTTTCGGGCCAACGGTACCGAATTTCATCTGTTTGAAGATCCCGTTAGCCTCAACGCCGTAGAACTTCTGCCGCGTCTGATCGAAGTCGGCGTCTCGGCCTTCAAGATCGAAGGTCGCCAGCGCGGACGTGCTTATGTCGCAATGGTGGTGAGGGCGTTCCGGCGGGCCTTGGACTCCATCGCCCAAGGCCGCGAATTCGATGTAGGCGAGTTGCGGGCGCTCACCGAGGGCCAGAACCACACGACTGGCGCTTACAAAAAGACTTGGCGATGAGCGAGGTCCTGCCGCCCTTATCGTTGACGCTTGGCCCCGTGCTGTTCAACTGGCCGACAGACCGCTGGATCGATTTCTACGCCCGCATCGCCGACGAAGCATCGGTTGACCGCGTCTGCATCGGCGAAGTCGTGTGCTCGAAACGACAGCCCTTCCGCGATGATACCCTCGTCGACACGGTCGAGCGTCTCGAGCGAGGCGGCAAGGAGGTTGTCCATTCGACTTTGGCGCTACCCACTACCGCACGTGAAATCCGAGCCATCAGCGAGATAATTGACGCAGGTTATGCAATAGAGGCCAACGACATTGCGACAATGAGATTGCTGGGCGGCCGTCCGCACGCTGTTGGCCCTTTGCTCAATATCTACAACGAGGCGGCGTTGGCCCGGCACATTACACTCGGGGCTACGCGGATATGTCTACCTCCAGAGCTGCCGTTCGAGTCGATCCGCCTCATCGCCGCTGGAACCGCAGTGGTCGAAGTTTTCGCTTTCGGCCGCGCGCCGTTGGCTCTTTCAGCCCGTTGCTATCATGCACGCGCCCACGGGTTACCAAAAGATGCGTGCCAGTTCGTTTGCGAAAAAGATGCGGACGGCATGGATGTGCATACCATCGACGGAAAGCCGTTCCTTGCCGTCAACGGCATCCAGACGTTGGGTCACGTTGTAACGGCCGCGACACACCAGATCTCCGAACTGCACGATGCCGGCGTGGTGGCCCTGCGCCTGTCGCCGCAAAGCTGCGACATGGTTCGCGTCGCGACGATTTTCCGCAACCTAGCGGATGCACACATCACCGCGGGCGAAGCGACGAAGCTGCTGTCGTCGCTTGCATTGCCCGGTCCACTTGCCGACGGTTACCTGCGCGGCGTGCCTGGCGCGAATCTCATTGACGAAGTCGACTGAACGTCAAAGGCGAGCAGCGCGTCATTTTACGCGTTTCGTCGCTGTGGCCGGCCCATCTCGCCTGGGTTTGCTGGTCCGGCATTAGCATCAACGTTATCGTTCCAGTTCCATCAGCAACGGTTTCAACAGCGGGGTGAGGCGCCGCAATTCTTCACGATGCGCGGTTGTCAGGCTGGCCAACAGCTTTTCGGCTTCACCAGTCAGGCCCAAGATCACTCGGCGCCCGTCAATAGGATCGGAGCGGCGTGCCAAAAGGTTCAGACGCTCAAGCCGGTCCACCAAGCCGACGGCGCTGTTGTGGCGCAGAAAAAGATATTCAGCAAGATCACCGACTGTGGTCGGCCCGTCAGACCCTTTGATTGCTAGAAGTACCTGATGCTGCTGCGGTGACAAACCGACGTCCAGTGCCTCGGCTTCGCTGAATGCCAGGAATTCCCGGAGCAATCGGCGGAATTCTGCCAACAGCCTGTAATCGCGCTGCGCCAGTTCCCGGCCCCTCGGCACGCGTTTCTCCCTCACTGTCATGCTTCGGTCTCCGTCACGATATGTTGCATTATATCGTACAACGATATAATAGCCTAGCTTCGCAGTCCCTCACCCTTTGTCGCACCCGTGACCAACTTGCCCATCTCCGCCGATCCTGAAGCCTCCGCGCCCTACATGGATCGGCTTGGGGATTTCACAGCCGATTACCGTCTCCTGGCCCTCACCGCCATGGCGATGGCGACCGGAGCCATGGGCGCCAGCGCCGCCTGGGCGCTGTTGAAGCTGATCGCCGTTCTCACCAATCTCGCCTACTTCGGACGGTTGTCGGACACCACGGTCTATCTCTCGGGCCACCATCTCCAAGCCTGGACTATCACCGTTCCCGTAATCGGCAGCATCATCATCGGCCTGATGGCGCGCTATGGCTCCGAGAAAATCCGCGGGCATGGCATTCCCGAAGCGATCGAGGCCATCCTGATCGGCGAAAGCCGCATCGAGCCCAAGGTTGCACTGTTGAAGCCGTTGTCATCGGCGTTGTCCATTGGCACCGGCGGCCCCTTCGGCGCGGAAGGCCCCATCATCATGACCGGCGGCGCGCTCGGTTCGCTATTCGCACAGTTTTTCCATCTGACGTCCGCCGAACGAAAAACTCTCCTGGTCGCTGGCGCCGCCGCCGGCATGACCGGCGTATTCGGCACACCAATCGCCGCGACGCTGCTGGCCGTCGAGTTGTTGCTGTTCGAATGGAAACCACGCAGCTTCATTCCGGTCGCGGTTGCCGCCATCGTGGCGCAAGTGCTGCGGCCCTGGCTCGTCGGGGTGGGGCCGCTGTTTCCATATCTGGGAAACCCCTTGATTCCGTGGTGGGGGCTCGCGCTTTGTGCCGGCGTCGGCATCGCCGCCGGCCTCCAGTCGGCGTTGATGACCATCTGCCTCTATGGGGTCGAGGATTTGTTCCGCAAACTGCCGATCCACTGGATGTGGTGGCCGGCTATTGGCGGCTTGGTCGTCGGCATCGGCGGCTATTTCGATCCCGCGGTGCTTGGCGTCGGCTACGACAACATCCGCCATCTGCTGGACGGCGATTTGCCTTTGCGCGCTGCCACCGCGCTGCTGGTCGGCAAGACCGGCGTATGGATCGCTGCCCTTGCCTCCGGCACTTCGGGCGGCATCCTTGCGCCGCTGCTGATCATGGGTGGCGCGCTTGGCACACTGGAGGCGTACTTCATGCCCTTCGGCGACATCGGCTTCTGGGCTCTGCTGAGTATGGCAGCGATCCTCGGCGGCACCATGCGCGCGCCGCTTACCAGTACGCTCTTCGCCGTGGAGTTGACGGGTAACATTCACGTATTGGCACCGCTACTGGTCGCTTCCGTGGCAGCCTTCGCTGTCACTGTCCTGTTGATGCGCCGCTCGATCCTTACCGAGCGCATTGCGCGCCGCGGTCAGCACATCATGCGCGAGTACAGCGTTGATCCGTTCCTCCAGCTCCGGGTCGCGGACATCATGACCAACCCGGTCGATACGCTCGAGGCTTCGCTCACCATCCCTGAGGCAATCGCATATTTCGCCAATACCGACGGATCAAGTGGGCACAAATGCTATCCCGTAGTGGACGGCGAAAGACGTGTCGTCAGCGTTGTTTCCCGTTCCGATATTTTGCGCTGGACGCGGGAGGGTTGGCCTCAGAGCAGCACACTCGGCCGCATAGAAAGCCAGCGGGAATTGTTTGTCGCCTATTCCGACGATCTTGTGGGTGAGGTTGCGGATCGCATGGCGGTGGCCGACATCGGTCGGGTGCCAATCCTTGATCGCAATTCCGGCATGCTGGTAGGTTTGGTAGCTCGTCGCGATCTCCTGCGCGTTCGTACCAGGATCATCCGCGAGGAGCAAACGCGCAAGCGGATGCTGCACCTACCGGGCTTTTGATCCTGCGCGCTGCGGAACGTCACGTTGTTGCCTTGGAAGTGGGAGGACTGACATGCCAACCGATCTCTCGAACATTTCGCCAGCACCTCACGACCCCGTGAGCAATGTCCTGAAGTGGATACTTCTGGCGGTGGCTGTCGGTTCGTTTGCCCTGCTCGCATGGGCGACGGTCGTCACCTACATGCTGGCACCGCCGCAACCCGACCAATTCGTCACCAAAAGCGGCACCGTCCTCATGACAGGGAACGACATCCTCGCCGGAAAGGCCGGATTCCAGAAAGCCGACCTGATGGATTACGGCAGTATTTACGGCATGGGCTCCTACTATGGAGAAGACTACACCGCCTCGGTGCTGGTACGGCTGGCGACGCTCACGCAGGACAGCCTTGCGCGTGCAACGACGGGAAAGCCTTTCGTACAACTTTCAGACTTGCAGCAAGCCGCTATCGACATGGCGATGCGGTCGGAACTGCAACATGTCGACCTCACGAAATCTGATGTCGTCGTACCGAACGCGCTGGCCACTGCAATCACTGCCGAGCAGAAGGCGTTGACCAACTTTCTTAACACCGCCAATCCCCAGCTTGGATGGACACCTGCCTACAGCCTGAAAGGGTCAGACGCCCTCCATACGGCCGACTTTCTGATCTTCTCGTCACTGACCACGGTGGCGCGGCGCCCCGGCAGGACCTGGTCCTGGACGGAGAACTGGCCATACGAACCGCTCGTTGGGAATACGCCGACGACAAACACCTTCCATTGGACTTGGATCAGTTTCTGCTTCACCTTTTTGATGTTCGGCGTGGTGCTGTTTATCTACGAGTTCTGGCTCGCCGACCCTGATACGGCGCCAATGGATCCGGTGCTTGCAACGTTTGAAACCCTGACGCCGAGCCAGCGGCGCATCGGTAAGTACTTCCTGGTCGTTGCCGTGATCCTGCTGGTGCAGATCGCTGCGGGAATATTCATGGCGCATTCTTATTACGACCGTGCGAGCTTTTATGGCTTCGACATCAACCGTTGGCTTCCGTTCAATTTTTTGCGGGACGTTCATATCCAGTCGCCGATCGTCTGGATTGGTCTGTCGTGGATCGGCGCAGCCCTGTTCCTGGCCCCGGCCATCGCTGGAGGACACGAGGCGCGTGGACAAGGCGCGCTCGTCGATCTGCTGTTCTGGGTGACGCTGATCGTCGTCGCCGGTGCGTTCGCCGGTGATTACCTCGGCATCATGGGGGTGATCAACCGCGACTGGTTCTGGTTCGGCAACCAGGGCCTCTCCTACATTCAGCTTGGACGCTTCTGGCAGATCGGGTTCTTCGTCGGCCTCGTTGTCTGGAGTGTTTTGGTTTTCCGCGCAATGTGGCCGTCGCGCGAAGCCCTGGTGATCGCGACGCGGCAGTTCTGGTCGGGACGCGTCCGCCTGGAGAACCTCATCTGGGCTGCAACC
This sequence comes from Alphaproteobacteria bacterium, assembly GCA_018970685.1. GTDB lineage: Bacteria > Pseudomonadota > Alphaproteobacteria > Micropepsales > Micropepsaceae > Rhizomicrobium. The sequence continues at coordinate 46,698 of JAGWVX010000001.1, forward strand.
ATCAATATCGCTATCCTCTACGCCTTCGGAATGATCCCGCTGACCGGGATCGAGAAGTCTTTCACCATCACCGATTTCTGGCGCTGGTGGGTGGTCCATCTCTGGGTCGAACAATCGTTCGAGTTCTTCGCGGCGGCGATGAGCGCGTATCTCCTGATGGCGGTCGGGCTCGTCTCACGCAAGCTCGCCGAGCGAGCCGTGTACTTCGAGCTGATCCTGATCTTCCTCGGCGGTGTCATCGGAACCGGCCATCACCTTTACTGGGCCGGCGGTCCGAGCATGTGGGTGCCCATGGGCAGCATGTTCTCGTTCATCGAAGTGCTGCCGCTGGTGCTCCTCATCATCGAGGCGATCAACCAGCACCGGCTGATCCGGCGTCAGCAAGCCTTCAAGTACGGCGTCGCCTACACTTATATTATCGGGGCAGCATTTTGGAACTTTGTCGGCGCCGGCGTGTTTGGCGGCGGCACGCTCAACGCTCCGTTGGTGAACTATTACGAGCACGGCACGTTCCTCACCCTCAACCACGCCCACACCGCGTTGTTCGGTGCCTTCGGACTTTTGGCGATCGGCCTCATCTATTTTTGCCTGCGCTACGCGGCAGGCGATCGCATGCCATTCAGCGAGCGCAACGGAATCATCGCGTTCTGGCTCTACAATAGCGGTCTTGTGCTTTGGATTCTGCTGAACTTCTTCCCGATCGGTTGGCCGCAGCTCGACGCCGTATTCGAACACGGACTTGCCTATGCGCGCAGCGCGGCTTTCTACAACACGACGTTGCTCTGGCAATGGATGAGGCTGCCGGGTGATGTCGTCTTCGCCCTCGGAGCCCTGCTGATGGCATGGGACTTCCTGATCAAGCTTGGGCCGTTGTTGCCGCAATTCCTGCGTATGACAAGACGCGAACCTATGCCAAAGGCAGCAGAATGAGTGCCAGTTTGTGCCCTCTGACCGTCTTGGGCCGGCGACACAACGATCCAGCCTGGCCGACGTAAAGACGGACACGGCGGGCAACGGCACGGTGACGGGCGTGCGTCTCTATCAACTCATCCGCCAGTAAGGCGCCATTACCGACCAAACTTTCGAAATCGAATTTCTCGATCCGGGCGTGCGGGCCTATTCCTTCACGTTCGGCTGAGACCCACCAGGAATTCGGAAAAGAGCGCCGCTCCCGCCTGCGATGCCGCTTGTGTGTAGCGGCACGCATCCTCGCGCAGCGCACCGGCTGAAAGCCCCGCCACACCGGCAATCTCGCACGCATGGCCGAGCAGCCATAGTTCGAAATTCCCGCCAAGGGCCTCGGGATGGAATTGTATCCCCAAGACATCCGGCCCGTAGGAAAATGCCTGGTTCGGCGTCAGCGCCGTCGATGCCAGCCTTGTCGTACCGTGGGGCAAGTCGAAGGTGTCGCCGTGCCAGTGCAATACGGGCTTGTCCTCAAGATGCCGCAGCGGACCGTTTTGTCCTTCCTGTGTTAACGAAACCGGGGCCCATCCGATCTCCTTCGCAGGACCGGGATAGACGCGCGCACCTAACACCCGCGCCATCAATTGCGCGCCCAGGCAAATGCCGGCGGTCGGGCGCCCAGCGGCGAGCCGCGCTTCGAGCACGCGCATCGTGTCGAGCAGGAAAGGATATTTGTCTTCCTCGTAAGCGCCGATCGGCGCGCCCAGCACGATCAACACATCGGCGTTGCCCGCGCCGGATTGCGCAATCGAATCGACGCCCGCCTGGCAATAGCCGACGGCGTATCCGGCACCCTCAAGGACCGGCCCGAATGCGCCGAGGTCCTCGAAATGCACATGGCGAATGGCAAGTGCGGATTTCAAGAAGTGAATCTCCCTAGCCGCTGACGTCTTGCAGGTTAAGACAGCACGCGCGCCACCGATAGCTCCACGCCCATTATCGCACACACGGCCATCTGCGTCTTCAAAACCACCGCCGAACGTCGCTGTGATCCGACGAAGTGTCATGCGCGGGGCAAAAAGGTACGCACATGCGACTGGGAAGTTTGCTGACGTACGTAACGACGGACAATTGCTGGTAGGCGGATCATCTATCACGGCATGGCGCCATTGTCGTGCAGCGCGGCAACAATCTTGACTATCACATCTAAAATGGCGGAAACCATGGTATTGGAATCGGGCGACATGGTAGGTTTCTTTTAGCCCTAGGCAGCCTCTAACCGCCCCACACCGTCCAATATGCGACCTAAGTCTGGCGGCGGTGCGAGACACTTGGTTCGGTACGTATGGAGCAACGCCAGCCAGCACTAGGCCCAAATGGGACTATTTACGCCATACTCGCCTTTTGGTGTGCCACCGCCCGACGTGAATTCGAGGAACGGCAACGTCTACGCACCTGTCGAGGCTACATCCACCGAACGATGCCCAAATGGCGCCCGGGTGGCTGCAAAATGTTCAGTTGGACTTCGGTGGATTTTCACGTGCGCCACCCGGATCGAATGCTGCACGCGGTTGCACGTCACGCGCCGTGGGTTGCGAAGCAGAGTGCAAGCAGGGTGCACGCTTCTGCGATCTCGGCCAGAGCACCCGCGGTGTCGCCAGTTGTTCCACCGATGCGCGCGAGCATAGAATGCTGACACAGAATGAATACACTGGCGGCGGCGCTCACGGCCCAGAGCCCTGCGCATTGTGTGAACGCAAGTACTCCGAATACGGTGAGTACGACAGCCACAAGGATGTTGCCGCGCCGGAGATTGGCCGCCATCGCCGCGCCGAGGCCATCTGCCCGCACATAAGGCGTTGTCAGGAATAGCAGTTGGATCGCGGTGCGCGCGAGAAGCGGCACGATCGCCAGCTGCAGGATCGCATGCTGTTCGCAGAGAACGGCGATGCCTGCAAATTTCATGAGGAGGACGATTACGATCGAAGTGACGCCCATCGGCCCGGAGCAGACATCCTTCATTATGGCAAGCGTTCGCGCGCGGTCGCCGCGACCACCGACCCAGGCATCGGCGCAGTCCGCGAGACCGTCGAGGTGGAGCGCTCCGGTGAGCGCTGTCCAGACGGCCAAAAGCAGTGCCGAGACCAGCAAAGGATTCTCCTGTCTGAGTATCCAGCCGCCACCAGCAAGCATCGTACCCAGCAGAAGCCCGACCAGCGGATAGAACGTCAGCGACCTGCCCGATTCGACCTCCGTGGGCGGGCGTTTCAGCGTAACCGGCAACGTGGTCAGAAACTGCACGGCGATAAGGAACGCGCGGATCATGGCTCGACGGTCGCGCAAAACCGTGCAAGCTCGCCCGGACAAATGTTGTGGAGGGAGGCGTGAGGTACTTCGATCTTGAGTGCCCGATTGATCGGCAGGCCTTGCAGGAGGCACAGGAGAACACGGATCGGTCCGCCATGCGTTACCACCAATGTCCTGCGATTTGCAGTTCCCCCGATGAGATCGCGGCAGGCGGCCAGCACCCGCGCGGCAACAGCACCGAGCGTCTCACCGCCGGGTGGCGGGTGGCGAACTGGATCCTGCCAGAAGCGGCACAACGCGTCCGCTTCGTTCGCCATGATCTCCGCCGTATCGCGTCCGCTCCACCGGCCAAAGTCCATTTCCGCAAAGCGCGGCTCGACATGCATCGCGAGATTGTCGCGCAGCGACAGGTCTTCCGCGAATGTCCGGCATCGCACCAGCGGCGAACTCACGATCCGGTCATATGAGTGGCCCGACGTCGCCTCCCGCATCTGCTGCATGCCGCGGGCAGTCAGTGCGACATCCGTGTGGCCCCAATAACGGACGCCCCCTTCCGTCTCTCCATGCCGAAGGAAACAGATGACAGGCGGGCTCATTGGGATTTTTTCGACACCCCGGCTTCGGCGAAGGTCGCCATGCCGTTGTGAAGCGCACAGGCAAGCCGCAGGATCGGAACCGAGACGGCAGCCCCGCTCGCCTCTCCCAGCCGCATCTGAAGATCGAGAATGGGCTCTGCATTCAGGGCTGCCAATATCACGCGGTGTCCCGGCTCGGTCGACGTATGCGAGAAGAACAACCATGGACGCACGCCAGGACACAGGCGTTCAGCGCACAGCGCCGCACTGCCGGCGACGAAGCCATCGACGATGGCGACAAACCTGCTTTGCGCGCAGGCAATATAACTTCCGACCAGTGCAGCAATCTCGAAGCCTCCAAGGCAGCGCAACGCCTCGCGCGCCGAGGTTATGCCAGGCTTGTGCCGGGCGAGCGCGCGGCGAACGGTGATGGCTTTACGCGCGACGCCAGCGGCATCAAGGCCCGTTCCGGGACCGGATACGTTTGCGGGATCGCAATCCTGCAAAGCGCAAAGAAGCGCGGTCGCCGCTGTGGTATTACCGATCCCCATTTCGCCGCCGATGAATATCTGCGCGCCCGCCTGCTTTGCGCGCAGGACCGCTGCGCGCCCCGCTTCGAGCGCCGCGTTAAGCTCGGCTTCGCTCATGGCGGGGCCTTCCGCAAAATTTTCTGTGCCGGGCGCGATACGCTTCGACAGCACACCATCGAGCGGGCCTGGATCCGTCACCGTGCCAAGATCGACGACTTCGAGCGTGGCATCGAGCGTGCGCGCGAGGACTGAGATAGCCGCCCCGCCGCGGGCAAAGTTGCGGATCATTTCCGTTGTCACCGCCTGCGGAAAAGCAGAGACACCTTCCGCGACGACGCCGTGGTCCGCGGCGAAGACGGTCACATGCACGCGGTCTGCCTTCGGCAGTGGCGTGCCCTGAAGGGCCGCGAGTTCGATCGCGAGAGACTCAAGGCGTCCGAGCGCCCCCGGCGGCTTTGTGAGGTTTTGTTGGCGGTCTTCGGCAGCACGGCGCGCCTTTGCGTCGGGTTGCGCGATAGGCAGATTGAGCCAGTCCATGGTTACGATGCTCCTTTCAAGAATAACGGCAGACCTGCCACCATCAAGATCACCCGGTCGCTGAGACTCGCGAGGTCTTGATGCAAGCGGCCCGCTTCGTCGCAATAGCGGCGCGTAAGTTCGCCCAGCGGCACGATGCCGAGCCCCGTCTCGTTGCTGACGAGGATGACGTCGCCGCGCAGCGTGGCAAGCGCTTCGATCAGGCAAGCGCGCTCGCGCCGAAACACGGCGTCGTCTTGCGCCAGGAGCAGATTGCTCAGCCAGAGCGTGAGGCAATCGACGAGCACACAGCCATCGGATGCGGTATGTGCCGCCAGGCTGGCACCAAGCGCCAGCGGCTCTTCGACGACGGACCACTCGGCAGGACGGTGCTGGCGATGATGCGCGATCCGCGCCGCCATTTCGGCGTCGCCCGCCATGGCGGTGGCGACATAGGTCACTGGGCGCTGCGTCTCGCGCGCCAGCTTCTCGGCGAAGCGACTTTTGCCGGAGCGTATGCCGCCGAGAATAAGCGTCTTCATGGCGTGAGCCCCAGCAGCCGCGAAAGGCGTGCCGTATCGAGATGGGTTTCGATGCACTCGGCCAGACGTTCGATCGCGGCATCTTTCAGAGCGCCGTAATCGGGTGTTTGCGCGTGCTTAAGGCCGGCCCAGCCGAGCAGCGCATCGCAAGCCGCCGCGCTGTCGAACAGGCCATGGACATAGGTGCCGACGATCTGGCCGTCGGCGCTGACGGCGCCGTCGTCCCCCTCTTCCAAATGAAGCGCCGGCATTGAGAGCGCCGCCCCTTTGCTGATGCCAGCATGGATTTCGTAACCGGCAACGGCCGCATTGCCGAATGCAAGCCGGCCATGAACATTGCGCAATTGCTTGTCCGGCGCGAGCCAAGTCTCCATGTCGAGAAAACCCAGACCGGGGCTCGTGCCCAACTCGCCTTCCAGGCCATGGGGATCGTGGATGGCGCGGCCCAGCATCTGAAAGCCGCCGCAGATTCCGATAAGCTTGCCACCATAGCGCAGATGGCGCCGGATCGCGCCATCCCAGCATCGCGCGCGCAGCCAGTCGAGATCGGCGCGCACGGATTTGGAACCCGGCAGAATGATGAGATCGGCGGGCGGAATTTCTGCTTCCGGCTCCACGAAGCGGAATTCGACCTGTGGGTGCAGGCGCAGCGGATCGAAATCGGTGTGGTTGCTGATGCGCGGCAGAACCGGCGCGATCACGCGCAAGGCGCCATCGGCTTTCTGCGCCATCACCTCGCGCGGTACCGCATCCTCGGCTTCGATATGAAGTCCGTGAAGATAAGGCAACACGCCAAACACGCGCTTACCCGTGCGCTGCTCCAACCAATCGAGTCCCGGTTGCAGCAAGGCAATATCGCCGCGAAAGCGGTTGATGACGAAACCCGTCACGCGCGCCTGTTCGCTGGTATTCAAAAGCGCAAGCGTGCCGGTGAGATGGGCGAAGGCCCCGCCGCGGTCGATGTCGGCGATGAGCAAGACCGGGCAATCGACCGCTTCTGCAAAGCCCATATTGGCGATGTCGCCCTCGCGCAGATTGATCTCGGCCGGTGAGCCGGCGCCTTCGACGAGGACGACATCGTATTGCGCAGCAAGCCGTAAATAGGATTGGCACACTGCGGCCCAGGCCACGCTCTTGTAGCGATGATAATCGCCCGCATCCATGTTGCCGACGGCCTTGCCGTGGATGATGACCTGCGCGCCGGTATCGCTGTTGGGCTTGAGCAGGACAGGGTTCATATCGCTATGCGGCGCCAAGCCCGCTGCATAGGCCTGCACGGCTTGGGCACGGCCAATTTCGCCGCCGTCAATGCTGACCGCGCTGTTGAGCGCCATGTTCTGCGGCTTGAACGGCACGACGCGGACATGACGGCGTGCAAGCCAGCGGCACAGACCGGTCACTAGCGTGCTCTTGCCCGCATCCGAGGTCGTGCCTTGGATCATGAGGGCCTTCGTCATCGCATCGCGTCCAAGGCGGCTTGCAGGCGTTGCCATTCGGGCTCTGTACCCGGCAGACCGAAGCGCAGGCTCGCCGGAGCCTCGAACAGCCGCGTCAGAATTCCTTGTCCGGCCAGTTGTTCGTGGGCCGATCGGGCCTGCTCCGTGCATATCCATTGAAACAGCGCCGTGCCGCCCGACGGGGCGAGACCGTATTCGCACAGAAGTGCGCCAAGCCGTGCGGCATGACCGGCCAGTGCCGCGCGCGTTCGCGCCTGCCAGTGACGGTCGCATAGCGCTTCTCTTGCGATCCAGCGCGACGTCGTCGCGATCGGCCAAGGACCGAGCTGGTCACGCAAGCCGGACAGAACGTCCTCCGTCGCAGACACAAAGCCGACGCGCAGACCGGCAAGCCCGAAGAATTTTCCGAGAGAGCGCAGAACGATAAGCCCTGGTCGCGGCGAATAAGGCAAAAGGCTTTGCTCCGGCGCCGCGTCCATGAAGGCCTCGTCGGCCACGAGCCAACCGCCCCGTGCGGCCAGCTCTGCGTACCACGACAGCAGCTGTGCAATGAGAATGACATCGCCCGTCGGATTGTTGGGCTGGATCACAACCAGCACATCCGAACTTGCGACGGTGGCGCTCAGTCCTTCCAACAAAACAGGCGTCACTTGATGCCCGCGCTTTTGCCAAGCATGGGCATGCTCGGCATAGCCAGGCGAACTTACGGCGACGCGGCAGGGTTCGCGCAGAAAGGGCAAGGCCTGGATTGCGGCTTGCGAGCCGGCCACGGGAAGCAGCGGGGCGGTGCCGTAATAAGCACGCGCCGCCGCTTCAAGGCCATCCTGCTCCTCTGGCAGGGCCGACCACAGATCAGGCGGCAGAACGGGCACCGGCCAGCCCTTGGGATTGATGCCGGTCGACAGATCAAGCCATTGCTCCAGCGCGATGCCGTACTGTTTCGCCGCCGCGCGCAATCGTCCGCCATGCTCAAGCATGGAGAAGTCCGCCGCCGAAAATCACGGCAACCCAGAGAAAGACGCTGCGCCGGATGAGCGCCAGGGCGCGCGCCACGTCACCGCCGTCCGGCAATCTTCCGGTCCCAAGTGCGGGCCTTGCGCACCACACTCCGTCATAACGCGCGGGACCGCCGAGCATGATCTCCAACGCTCCGGCCCCCGATGCCATCACCGGTCCGGCATTGGGGCTCTTCCATTGCGGCGCTTGCATGTGCCAGCATTTGAACGCCATCCACGTCTTGCCGAGCAACGCATAGCTCATGGCGGTCAGCCGAGCGGGAACATAGTTCAGCACATCGTCGAGCCGCGCGGCGGCCCAGCCGAAATCGCGATAGCGCTCGTTGCGGTAGCCCCACATCGCATCGAGCGTGTTGGCGAGACGATAAAGAACGGCGCCCGGCGCGCCGGCAAGCACAAACCAGAACAGCGCGCCGAACACGGCATCGTTGCCGTTTTCCAGCACGGATTCGATGGTCGCCGGCACGGTGTCCAAAACCTCGGCATCGCGGCTGACCATATGGCTCGCGTAGCGCCGCGCTTCGGCGTCGTCGCCGGTAGCGAGCGCGCGCGACACGGCAGAGGCATGTTCATGGAGGCTTTTGTGGCCGAGCGCCGCATAGAGAACGAAGATGTCGATGCCCCAACCCAAATGAGGCAGCCCACGCAAGGCCGCAACAAGTGCGGTGACGGGCACAAGCAGGAGTAAGACGGCCGCGACTCCGCGTACGCTTCGTTTACAGGGCGTCATATTCGCGCTGCCGTATAGAGCGTGCTCGACACATCCTGCAAGCCGCCCAAGTCCCACCAGCGGATGCCAGCGCGTCGGCTCGCCGAACAACCAGTCGCACAACAGTGCTGCCACGACGATGAGACCGGTCGTCATCGCGTCTCGTCCGTCCAGCGGTCGATGATCGCCTGCAGGCTGCGGACGCCGTTGGTCAGCGCAGCGGGTCCGGGCTGCAGAATGTCCGGCGACTTGATTTCGAAGACATGGCCCGCGCGAATGGCCGGAATGTCGCGCCAGCCTTCTCTGGCGCAAACCTGCTCCGGCTGGAAGCGCGTGCCGCACCACGACCCGATGATGATGTCCGGGGCGCGGCGGACGACCTCCAACGGATCGGCGATGATCCTGCCCTTGGCCGCGCGTTCCTTCGCGAGTTCGGGAAAGCAGTCCTCGCCACCGGCAATGAATATCAGTTCGGAGACCCAGCCGATCCCCGATATGAGCGGATTCTTCCACTCTTCGAAATAAACCCGTGGACGCCGCGTGCGCTGTTCCGCTGCGCGAACGATCTCGGCAAGATCGTGCTGCAGTTTATCGACGAGGCGTGCTGCCTTCTCAGACGCCCCGACCATGCCGCCAAGCACCGAGATCATCTCCAAGATTCCGGCGACGGTGCGCTGGTTGAAGATATGAACGGCAAGTCCCGCGCGCGCCAGCGCCGCCGCGATGTCGGCCTGAAGGTCTGAGAAGCCGAGCACCAGGTCGGGCTCAAGCTCCAGAATCTTTTCGATATTGGCGCTTGTGAAAGCGGAGATGCGCGGCTTTTCCCAGCGCGCGATCTTGGGCCGCACGGTGTAGCCAGAGATGCCGACGATGCGATGCTGTTCGCCAAGAAGGTAAAGCGTCTCCGTTGTCTCTTCGGTCAGGCACGCGATGCGCCGGGGATAAAGCTCTTGTGTCATATCGGCTCACATCCCCATTGATCCTCGAACAGGATGGTCTTCAGATCGCGGCGCTCATCCCAGCCGGCGCTCTGCAGCATCGGCTCCGGATAAAAGCGGTCGACGTGACCAAGGCAGAGCACGGCCAGCGGCTTTGTGCCATTGGGCAAGGCCAGCAGCCGCGCCAACGCATCCGGATCGAACAGCGACACCCAGCCCATGCCAAGCCCTTCGGCGCGCGCAGCGAGCCAGAGATTTTGGATCGCACAGGCGACCGAACAGATGTCCATTTCGGGCAGCGTCCGCCGCCCCAGCACATAACGTTCGCGATCCGGGATCAGGACGGCAACCAGAAGCTCGCCGCATTCGCGTATGCCTTCGAGTTTCAGCCGGCGCACCATCGCCGCGCGCTCGCCACAGGCCTGGGCAGTCTTGGTCTGCTCCTCGGCGGACAGCGTATAAATCGCCTGCCGCAACAGGGGATTCACGATCCGGATGAAGCGCCAGGGCTGCATAAAGCCCACGCTCGGCGCTTGATGGGCCGCCGCAATCAAGCGCACCAGCAGTTCCGGCGCCACGGGATCGGAACGGAAATGGCGCATGTCGCGCCGCTCGGCGATGGCGCGGTAGACGGCGGCGATCTCACTGTCGCTGAAGCGGGTCATGGCAGGAACAGCCGCATGGCCGCCTCCGGATTGGACGGAAAATAGAAGTGCATATAGGAGGCGGTCAGCCGCCCCCGCCGGTAAATCGCCTCCGGCGTGCCGTGGTGACGCGCGGCCACGCTTTGGGTCAGCGGGATGCAATCGATCTCGGCGCGGGAATGATGGAAGGTATGACCGCGCAACGTGCCTTCGGGCAAACCCGCACTGTGAAGCCCGAGATTGGCCAACCTTGTCTGCATCGTTGCAGTACCGGGAAGAATGCCGGCCATGCGCGCGCTGTGCCCCGCGGCGTCGGTCAGCCGGTCCAGCAAATAGAGAAGCCCGCCGCATTCGGCGAGAAGCGGCTTGCCGTTTTCGACATGACTTTTGAGCGCGCCGTGCATCGCGCCATTGGCGCTCAGCCGTTCGAGGTGGAGTTCGAGATAGCCACCGGGGAGATAGACGGCATCGGCCGTCGGGAGCGCCTCATCGTCAAGCGGCGAGAAGAAGGAAAGTTCGGCGCCCGCCGCCCGCAACAGGTCGAGATTGGCGGCATAGAGAAATGAGAAGGCGCGGTCGCGCGCCACGGCTATGCGAACACCCGAAAGGCGCGGTTGCGCCGGCTCTTCTTCGGCGGGCGGCGCGAAGGTTACGGGGTCGGGTAAGCCTATTGCCGATGCCTCCAGCATCGCCGCGATACCGTCGAGCCGCGCATCGAGGTCGGCAAGTTCGTCCGCCTGCACAAGGCCCAAATGGCGCGAGGGCAGCGAAGCGGCCTCGTCACGGGAGAGAGCGCCGAAGAAAGCGATCTTGCCGGCGACGCTCTCGGCCAGCATCGCGGCATGGCCCCGGCTGCCGACACAATTGGCGAACACACCGGCCATAGGCAGATCGTCTCGGAACTTCGCGAGCCCGAAGGCGATGGCGCCGAAAGTTCCCGCCATGGCCGACGCGTCGATCACGGCCAGCACCGGCACGGCGAAGAGTTGGGCGAGATCGGCGCTTGACGGCTGACCGTCGAACAGACCCATGACGCCTTCGATCAAGATGAGATCGGCCTCGGCGGCGGCGCGACAGAGCAGCGCTTGGCAATGCGCCGTTCCTCCCATCCACAGATCGAGCTGATAGACGGGCTCGCCACACGCCGCTTCCAGAATCGTGGGATCGAGGAAATCCGGCCCCGTCTTGAAGACGCGGACCTCAAGCCCACGGTTGCGGAACAGGCGCGCAAGGCCGGCTGTGACGGTGGTCTTGCCTTGGCCGGAGGCCGGCGCCGACACGAACAGGGCAGGACAGCGCACGGTTGTCACAAGTCGATTCCCTTCTGCGCTTTGACGCCGGCCCGGAACGCGTGCTTGATATCGCGCATCTCGGTGACCGTGTCGGCCAGTTCGATCAAGGCCTCCGGCGCGCCGCGGCCGGTGACGACGACATGCTGTAGCGGCGGCCGTGCGGCGATATCCGCCAGCACGGCCTCGGCCTTGAGATAATCGTAGCGCAACAAATAGGTGAGCTCATCGAGGATCACGAGATCGATCGCCGGATCAGCCAAAAGGCTTTGCGCGACGGCCCAGCCGCACTTCGCCGTCTCGACGTCGCGCGACCGGTTCTGCGTTTCCCACGTGAAACCCTCGCCCAGAACGTGCCAGGCGACGCCCGGCAGATCGCGGAAGAAGACTTCCTCGCCGGTGTCGCGGCGCCCCTTGATGAACTGGGCCACCGCGACCGTCATGCCCGAGCCGAGCGAACGCGCCATCATGCCGAAGGCGGAACTCGATTTGCCCTTGCCGTTTCCGGTGAGGACGAGAAGCAGCCCGCGCTCGTCATCCGCACGGGCAATGGCGGCATCTACCACTGCCTTTTTGCGCTGCATGCGCTGGCGGTGGCGCTCCTCGGCCGGTTGGTCACTCACCGGCTTTCGCCCGCTTGGCTGCGGGCCTGCGGTGCGCGTTGGGCAAGCGTCAGGATGACATGCGTAACCGCCGCCAGCCCGACATAAAGGGCCAGCGATCCGAGACCTGTCGGCAGATATTCCGCAACGCGCGGCATAAAGTCGGCGAGCGTCGGGTCGGTAAAGCGCCCGGACAAGAAATAGAAGCTGCCGCTCGAAATCAGCTCGCAGACGATGCCGCCAACGGCCAAGCTGGCAGACAGGGGGATGAGCGTATCCAAACGGACATCAAGGCGTTTGGCATACCAGCGACCGCCCAGCCATAGCGCGCCATAGGCGGGCAGCAATGCCGCGTAGGCCGGGCTTATGCAGAAAGCGCTCACACCACCAAAGGTGATGGCGAGGTAATCGATCAGGACGGCTTCGGCCAGGAATAGCGGCAAGGCAAAGGCCGAGCGCAGATAAACGCCAGCCAGGAAGAACACGGCCCAGGACGCGTCCGGCATATGGTCAAGCGATGCAACATGATGGCTGCGCGTGACGGCCATCAGCATTGTCAGAACAAAGCCAATCAGGATCTGATGGTGTGCAGAAAGTCTCGGCATGGTCGTTTGCTCCTTGGTTGAATTCGGCGGGGTTGAGGAATGTTGACGTTGGGTTGGAACGGTCATCGGATTCACAGCTCCGTGCGGACGCCGGCATAAACGGCACGGCCGAGCCGGCCATAGCCGTGAACGGGCTCCTCATGGGCATCGAGAAGGTTCTCGACGCGCGCGAACAGCGCGAATGCGTCGTTGAGGCGAAAAGACCCGAACATATCGAGGCCCGTGAAGCTGTCTAGCGGCACGCTTTGGCCGGCATCGTCGAAACGCGAGCCGACAAAGCTGAAGCGCGCTCCGACCGACCAGATTTGCGACGGCGTCCAGGTCAAGATGGCATTGGCAGCGTCACGGGGAAGACGCGCCAGATCGGTGCCCGTCAAGCCATCGACGGCGGATAGATAGGTGTAATTCGCCGTGACTGACAGCGTGTCCGCCAGCTGTCCGGCGAGAGCGGCCTCGACCCCGGAGGCATGCGAGCGTCCGATGTTGTAATAATAGCCGCCCTGCGCAAGACGTAGCGCGCAAGCCGCAGAAGTGACGCCGTCACAGGAGAAGAAGTCGATCTGATTGTGAGTATGCCGGTCGAAATAGGTGAGCGACGCGCGCATATGGCCGTCGAGCAACGCTTGGTCCATGCCGGCTTCCCAACCCTTGGCGGTTTCCGGCCGCAAAGGGCCGAGCGGATTGGAATATTGGGAAAACAGCTCATAGAGTGACGGCGCCTTGAAACCGTCGCCGTAATTCGCCCGCAACGTCGTGTCGCCGCCAAACAATTGCTCCGCCGCGGCAAGTTTGAACGATGCGTGGCCGCCGAATTCGGAATTGTCTTCGTAGCGGGCGCCGCCTGTCAACGTCAGTTGCTGGAAGAGCGTCGTTTGCCACTGGCCATAATAGCCGCTGGTGTGGACGTGGCCTTGCGTAATCTGCGCCGTCGAATCATAACCGCTGTGCGTTGCAAGAGTCGTGTTCTCGGTTTCAGCGCCGAAGGTTGCAATATTGACTTCATTGACCTGGAACACTCCCTGATACTCGAAGCGCGCCGCTCCACCCCGACCGAAGAAATCTTCTATCAAAGGGAGAATGTTCGGATCGTTGAAGTCCTTGCGATCGCTTGACGACCCCATGAACGCGACGCGGTTTCTGAAACGACCGTCGAACAGCGCTAGGTTGACGCCGGCATAGCCGGCAAAGAGCTTGTCGGTATCGTATTCCCCGTCGTCCCGTAGCGTGTAAGTGGGGGGCGGGTAGCCGTCGAATTGCGTTCGGGCATCATCGTAATAGGCCCGCAGATCGATGCTGACCGTATTGCTCACATGAAAACGTGTATTGCCGGTCAGTCCGAAATTGCGATCGCCGTCCGGTTCGGTGTTGCCGTTGCGGGAGTCGGCCGCCGAGATACCGGTCGTGTCGAAATAATTGGCCGCAATTTCGTAGTCGATCCTGTCGACCGTCCCGTTTGCGGCCGCATTGACACGATAGGTGCCGTACGATCCGCCTTCGCCATCGAGGTTGGCGGCAAAAGGCGTGTCGCCACCGCGGCGCGTCAGGATGTTGACGACACCGCCGATCGCATCGCTGCCATAGAGCGTGCTTTGCGGGCCGCGGAGGATTTCAACGCGACTGACATTGTTGACCATAAGATCGCCCAGTACGGCTTGTCCGTTGGGCGCGCTGGGATCGCTGATACGGACCCCGTCGATGAGGACGAGGGTCTGCCCGTCGGCAGATCCGCGCAGACCGAGCGACGTCGTCTCTCCGACACCGCCGTCGCGATTCACCTCTACGCCTGGCGTCTCGGCCAAGGCGTCGCTCAACACCAGAATCTGCTGGCGCTGAAGTTCGCCCCCCGAAATCACCGATACGGACACGCCCGTAAGATCGAGCGGCTCTGGGCTTCTCGTCGCCGTGACGACGACGGTTTCCGGAAGTGCTGCCGCTTCCTCAGCCCATGCCGGACTACTTCCGCATGACAAAACAAGCGGGCAAATAAGAAGAAATTTGCGCAAGATCGTTCTCCTGGAGATGAAACCAGGAGTCGGTTGGCGGGAACGCTTCGGATGGCGATGAAATATTCACACGGCTCCCCGCAGTAACGACTCCAATGTCGTCACGGCGGTTTCCCCCGCAGTTCCCGGCGCACCCCGGCCGAAAACAGGACGACGGCGCGAGGCAGGTCTCCTGGCTCCCGGTTCCTTGTTTTCGTCCGCCTTCCCAAAGCCTGCTGGCCTCAGTGGCATGATGGACGATCACTCGCCGGTTACAGTTGCGGGGGCAGCCACGGTGTTACACCGCGTTCCCTTAAATCCCTCTCGGGAACCTCACACACGATGGAGGGTAATCACGCTTTCGTCGCCCGGTCAACGGCTGCAAGCGCCGGTGTCGATTTGGCGGAGCCGGAGAACCGCATGGCGCCATCGCGGCGTAAGATGATCAGAGTCGTGACTGTTTCAGACTCGGCATGGCCCCCAAGGTCATTTAAGGCAAATAGTAATTCCCGCCACTTCTAGTCTTAGCCGGCCTCTAGCCGTCCCATACCGTCCAACATGTGACGTAGATCCGGGTGTGGCGCGAGGCATTTGGTTCGATACGTGTTGACCAAGCCCAGCCAATCTCTATCGGTATTATGGCGCAAACGGTGGAAGCCGCGGCGCGGTTTGTCTAAGGCGACACCGAGAGAGAGTTCTCCCTTGCACGTAGCTCAGGGGCTCGACGCGCGCGCAAAAAACGCCCGTGCACTCACTTTCCCGCCGGTGTGATGCCAAATGCGCCAATAACTCCTTACAATAATCAGGAAAGTTTTTGCAGATCACTTCGTAGCCGATCCGCATTTGGCAACAATCCTTCGATCATTGAATGCGTTTCTTTCCAAGCAGGTAGCACCCGGATCAATAGCCGGTGTCCTGAACGCGTAAGCGAAAGCAAGCGGCTACGCTTATCCTCAGGGTCAGCAACAATGCCGATTAACCCACGGCGTTCAAGTGGCTTTAAAGCTGCAGTCAATGTCGTGCGATCCATTGCCAACAGCGATGCCACAGACCCCATGCCTGATGGCTTGGGGCGGTTCAACGACATCAACAGCGAAAATTGGCCATTGGTCAGGCCATAGGGACGCAATACGTCATCGAAAACGCGCGCCAATTTACGTGCCGCACGTCGTGCATGCAGACATAAACAAGAATCCCGAACGAGAAACGTCGTTGCGACGGGTACTTTCATGGGTCTTGACATACATCAAATTAGGTTGATATCAACTTACTTGTCAAATGTTCAAACCAAGTCACATGCAAAAAGGAGACGCTATGAGCGCCGACAACACCTTTCTCGCCGTTTTTTTCGGCAGCAAAACAAACACACGCATGATCGCGTGGAATGCCTTGCCAGAAGCGGACCGGAATAAAAAAACGCAGGAAGGTATGGCCGCATGGCAAGCATGGGCGGAAAAGCATCAAGCTGCGATCGTTGCAATGGGCGGACCGCTGGGCAAAACAAAGAAGATAACGCAAAAGGGTATTGAGGATACAAGCAACGAACTAACGGCCTATACCGTTGTCCGCGCACCCTCACACGAGGCCGCTGCCAAGATATTCGAGAAGCACCCGCACTTCACGATCTTTCCAGGTGAATCTGTAAATTCGCTCGCAATAATGACCCCCTGAGGGGTGTTTTTCGCGTCCAAAACCGACCCCTCTGACGAGATGTGTCAGCGTCCTTCCTTTGGCCTGAGTTGGCCGGGAAGGACTGGAG
>JAGWVX010000370.1 GCA_018970685.1 Alphaproteobacteria bacterium
GGAAGACGAATGCCGACGATCAATCAGCTGATCCGTAAGCCGCGGGGCCACAAGCCCAAGCGCAACAAGGTTCCGGCACTACAACACTGTCCGCAGAAGCGCGCCGTCTGCACGCGCGTCTATACGACGACGCCAAAGAAGCCGAACTCCGCGCTTCGCAAAGTTGCGAAGGTGCGCCTGACCAACGGCTACGAAGCTCTCACTTATATTCCCGGCGAAGGCCACAATCTTCAGGAGCACTCTGTCGTTCTGATCCGTGGCGGCCGCGTGAAAGACCTCCCGGGCGTCCGTTACCACATCATCCGCGGCGTGCTCGATACGCAGGGCGTCAAGGACCGCAAGCAACGCCGTTCGCTCTACGGTGCCAAGCGTCCGAAGTGATCCGAGCATAGCGAGGATCATCCCGGACGGAGCGAAGCGACGATCCGGGATCTTGAAAAGGAAGGAACAGAATATGGCCCGCCGCCGCCGCGCAGATCGCCGTGAAATCAATCCGGACGCCAAATTTGGCGATCTCGTGCTCGCCAAGTTCATGAACAGCCTGATGTATGACGGCAAGAAGTCGGCTGCCGAAGGTATCTTGTATGGCGCGTTCGACGTCATCCAGGCCAAGACAAAGCAGGATCCGCTGGCTGTTTTCCATGAGGCTTTGCGCAACGTCAGCCCGGCGCTGGAGGTGCGTTCACGCCGTGTCGGTGGCGCCACTTATCAGGTGCCGGTTGAAGTGCGCACGGATCGTTCTCGAGCGTTGGCGATTCGGTGGATCATCACTGCCGCCCGCGGCCGCAACGAACCGACGATGACTGGCCGGCTTTCCGGCGAAATCCTCGACGCCGCGAACAACCGCGGCAATGCCGTCAAGAAACGCGAAGACACGCACAAGATGGCCGAAGCAAATCGCGCCTTCTCCCACTATCGCTGGTAACGGACTCCAGATGCCCCGTACGACTCCGCTCGAGAATTACCGTAACATCGGCATTGCCGCGCACATTGATGCCGGCAAGACGACGACGACCGAGCGCATCCTCTATTATACCGGCAAGAGCCATAAGATTGGCGAAGTGCACGACGGCGCCGCAACCATGGATTTCATGGAGCAGGAGCAAGAGCGCGGTATTACCATCACCTCGGCCGCAACGACGTGCTTCTGGCGCGATCATCGCATCAACATCATCGACACGCCCGGCCATGTGGACTTCACCATTGAAGTCGAGCGTTCCATGCGCGTGCTCGATGGCGCCGTGGCCGTATTTGACGCCGTGGCCGGCGTGGAGCCGCAATCGGAGACTGTCTGGCGTCAGGCCGATAAATATCGCGTTCCGCGCATTTGCTTCGTCAACAAGATGGACCGCATGGGCGCGGACTTTCCGCGCTGCGTGCAGATGATGGTCGACCGGCTCGGCACCAAGCCGATGGTCATTACCTGGCCGATCGGCTCGGAAGCCGACTTCAAGGGTCTTGTCGATATCGTGCGAATGAAGGCGCTTGTCTGGCATGAAGAGCAGCTCGGCGCAAAATTCGACGAAGTCGAAATTCCCGCCGACCTGATGGACAAGGCCAAGGAACTCCACACCCACCTTGTCGAGCTTGCCGTCGAAGAAGACGAGGCGCTGCTTGAGGCTTACCTCGATGGCAAGATGCCAAGCATCGAGGATTTGAAGCGCTGCATCCGCAAGGGTACGACAGCCTTCAAGTTCGTGCCGGTGATGTGCGGTTCGGCCTTCAAAAATAAGGGCGTGCAGCCGCTTTTGGACGCTGTCGTCGATTATCTGCCGTCGCCGCTCGACATTCCGCCGGTGATGGGCCATGTGCCGGACAAGGATCAGGAAGTGGAACGTCCGGCGAATGACAAAGCACCGTTTGCCGGTTTGGCCTTCAAGATCATGGACGATCCGTTTGTCGGCTCGATCACGTTCGTGCGTGTTTATTCGGGCATGGTGACGAGCGGTACTGGCGTCCTCAACTCGGTGAAAGACAAGAACGAGCGCGTCGGGCGCATGCTCTTGATGCACGCAAACAGCCGCGAAGACATTAAAGAAGTGTACGCGGGCGATATCGTCGCCTTTGCGGGCCTGAAATACACCACGACGGGCGAAACGCTCTGTGATCCGAATAATCCGGTAATCCTGGAGCGCATGGAATTCCCTGACCCGGTTATCGAAGTCGCGATCGAGCCGAAAACCAAGGCCGACCAGGAAAAGATGGGCATGGCGCTGCAGCGTTTGGCGCAAGAAGACCCGTCGTTCCGCGTTTCTACCGATGTGGAATCGGGGCAGACGATCCTCAAAGGCATGGGCGAACTGCACCTTGAGATCAAGGTGGATATTCTCCGGCGTACCTACAAGGTGGACGCCAATGTTGGCGCACCGCAGGTGGCTTATCGCGAGACGCTATCGAAGCCGGTGACCATTGATTACACGCACAAAAAGCAGACGGGCGGTTCGGGCCAGTTTGCGCGTGTGAAGGTCGAATATGAACCGCTGCCGCCGGGTTCGGGCTTTGTATTCGAGAACGAAGTCGTCGGCGGTTCGATCCCGAAGGAATTCATCCCCTCCGTCGAAAAGGGCATCAAGGCGCAGAAGGAAAGCGGCCTGATCGCGGGGTTCCCGGTGATCGACTTCAAGGCGACGTTGGTCGACGGTGCTTATCACGAAGTGGATTCAAATGCGCTGACCTTCGACATCGCCGCCCGCGCGTCTTTCCGCGAGTTGGCGGAGAAGCGGGCCGCAAAACTGCTCGAGCCGATTATGAAGGTCGAGGTTGTGACACCGGACGATTTCCTGGGCGGCGTCATCGGCGATCTTAATTCGCGGCGCGGTCAGGTGCAGGGCACGGACAGCCGCGGCAATGCGCAGATCGTCACCGCGATGGTCCCGCTGGCCAATATGTTCGGTTACATCAACACGTTGCGCTCGATGACCCAGGGCCGTGCACAGTATTCCATGCAATTCGATCACTACGAGACCGTGCCGCAAGCGATTGCCGACACACTGAAACCGAAATAACCGCCTGTAGGAGAGAAAGATGGCGAAGGCCAAATTTGAGCGGACGAAGCCGCACTGCAACATAGGGACGATTGGGCACGTTGACCACGGCAAGACGTCGTTGACGGCTGCGATTACGAAGGTGTTGGC
>JAGWVX010000371.1 GCA_018970685.1 Alphaproteobacteria bacterium
ACTGTCGATAAACCGAGGCAAAGAATGATCCGACCGCGCCACGCACCCCAAAATCGTGCCAGGACGCCAAAGGGGTCGTTTGGTCCCCCAGGTGGCCCCGACGGTTGTTGCGGTAAAGGCGGCTCACCAGCCGGTTCGAAGCTTCCGGCAGGCGGTTCCTCTGAAGCATACGTCGCAAATCCCTCGGGTGGGGCCGGAAACGCCCACGGCGTCTGGTCCTGCCCCGGTCGGAATGCCGGGGTTTCCGGGGCGCCGCCGCTCCGAGGGAGCAGGTCTTTTGGGGTGTCGGTCATGGGCTGCGATTATGATCGTGAGAGACTGTTTCGTCACCGCATCCGTTGCGCTGTTTCCGGGCCACCCCCGGCTGGAACTGCAAAGTAACGATCCACGGCCCCTGCGATAGCATTGGCGACGCGGTCACGCCAAGTTACGGTTTTCATCTGGCTCTCGTCGTGAGTATTTGAAAGATAGCCTAATTCAATCAGTACTGCGGGTACATCCGGCGCTTTGAGGACCACAAGCGCGCCTGAGCGGTGCGGTTTGCGTGGCAATATATCGGTGGCGTGGGAAAGTTCTGACAAGGCGGTTTCCGCGAAATGTGACGATTTGTTCATCGTGTCGCGCTGTGCCAGATCGATGAGGATTGGCGCGACAGTGGAATTATCGCCCGACAGATCGACGCCCGCGATGATGTCCGATTGGTTTTCTTTGCTCGCCAACGCCGCGGCCTCTCTGTCGGAGCCTTTCTCCGACAAGGTATAGATCGAGAGCCCTTCAACATTCGGGTCGTGAATCGAGTCAGCATGAATGGAAATGAATAAATCCGCGTGCGCGGCGCGGGCGATCTTCACCCGTTCTCCCAACGGGATGAAGACGTCAGAGTCACGGGTCATGTGAACGTCGTAGCCGCGCGTCTGCAAGACCTTCCTTAACCTCAATCCTTCCGCGAGCACGATATTCTTTTCCATAGTGCCGTCCTCGCCAATCGTTCCGGAGTCGATACCACCGTGCCCCGGGTCGATCACGACAATCTTTCTCGTAGCCACATGCTGCCCAGTTGGGGGTGAAGGCGGCAAGGAGGCCACGCTTTCCGCAGCGTTCTCTTTGGCCTTCAAATCCGCCGGCCAACCAGCCGTCCGGTCGAATTTTGCTTGCGTT
This sequence comes from Alphaproteobacteria bacterium, assembly GCA_018970685.1. Taxonomy (GTDB): domain Bacteria; phylum Pseudomonadota; class Alphaproteobacteria; order Micropepsales; family Micropepsaceae; genus Rhizomicrobium. The sequence continues at coordinate 1,159 of JAGWVX010000371.1, forward strand.
GTCGGGAAGAGATCAAACACGACCCGATAACCGTGGCCGTCTTCCGGCGGCAGAACCAGTGCATCGCTAACGACGACAGGCTGGTTGAGATCAATCACGAAGCGCGAATTGCCGGGTCGAAATAAGCCATAGCGGTAACTTTTCACCGCACCATTGCCAGAGGGCCGTGGTGGCCCATCAAGATGCCATTGCACGGCGGGCATATCGATAACGACACGGTCCGGGTTACTTAACGTAAAGGTACGCATGTCGACAGGGTCGGACAGCTCAACGACGAACCGCGTACGGTCTGGATGTTCGCCGATACGGGCCCCCATAACGACAGGCTCGCGGAGGGTGGGACTAACTGTACTGCCTGACTTGTCCACTGGGGATCCTGATCGGGTTGGCATAGCCGTATCGGGCGTTCCCCGCAGGATATTGGCGATAACATCGTCGACGTTCTTGGGCTCGGACGGCGCCTTGGACGCGTCTTGGGCCGCAGCCGTCCCAAAAATCAGGCAAGCCATTAATCCAAAAGCGACATTTCGTATTTTTTTCATCTATTCCGGGTAGCCCTAGCCCTTGAAACAGAGGGTCCGGCATAAACCATTTACACTTGGTTAGCATCTTATGAATTTGACTGGACGAAAGGGTTCCTCTTGCTGTCGTGCGACGGGACACCTACAACTGTTTGACGCTGCGTCGAAGTGGGGCTGGCGCCCCAAGGCGAGCAATTTGGATGCAGGCCAGATATTACCCTAACGAAGTCGTTGGGTTTTGGCCGCCCAGATTTCCCCCGCCAGCAGCAGACACTCCACCAACCGGCCTTATGCCGTTTGGCCGAAAATGTGAAGAAATGAACGGCTTAGCGCACCTCTTTTGGCACCAGCCCGCGGCACTGCCGCAGGCGGCAGCACGGTGGCGCATGACCACAACATGGCGGCCCACGTCCAGCTCGGATCGCGCGTCAAGACGCTCGACGGGCTCGTGCGCGCCACCCGGAGATTTCAATGCCCAAACGTATGTTGATCGATGCAAGCCACCCCGAAGAGACCCGGGTTGTCGTTCTCGACGGACAAAAAGTCGAAGAATTTGATTTTGAAGCGGCATCGAAGCGACCGCTTAAAGGTAACATCTACCTCGCAAAAGTAACGCGCGTGGAACCTTCGCTGCAGGCGGCCTTCGTCGAATATGGCGGGAACCGACAGGGATTTCTGGCTTTTTCGGAAATCCACCCCGATTATTACCAAATTCCCGTGGCCGACCGCATCGCGCTCTTGGCGGAGCAGGAAGCGGACGCGCGGCACCGGCAAGAAGACGACTTCGAGTCGTTTGACATGAGTGCGCGATCAGAACCCAAGTCTGACGTGGAAAATGAAGGGGCCGAGATCGTCGAGGAGCCCGCAGAGGAAGCTCCCGCCGATGCGGGTGACGTCGACGATGAGGAAGCGGCCACTTTTGAAGCGGATGAATTCAGCGACTCATCGCCGTCCGAGGCTGACGATGACGACGCTTCCTCGGACGACCAGTCGTCGTCCGAGGAAACAAGCAATGACGATGACACACCGGCGACACCGCCTTCGGTAAGTGACGAGGCAGCAGCGCTCGCCAATGACGACGCCTCCGATGTCGTAATCTCCGACGAAGACCACGAACAGTCCGCGTCAACCGAGCCAAATTACAGGCAAAGTGATGCCGGCGAGCAGGCCCTCACAGAGGTAGACGCCGGCGAACACGGAGAGAGCGCCCAACCGCTGCAGGCCAAACGTCCGTCACAACGGTGGATGCGCCGCCGTCACTACAAAATCCAGGAAGTTATCAAACGCCGCCAGATCATCCTTGTTCAGGTCGTTAAAGAAGAGCGCGGCAACAAGGGTGCCGCGCTCACGACGTACCTGTCGTTGGCAGGGCGCTATTGTGTTCTTATGCCCAACACGCCGCGCGGCGGCGGCATCAGCCGCAAGATCACCAACGCCAACGACCGTAAGCGGC
>JAGWVX010000372.1 GCA_018970685.1 Alphaproteobacteria bacterium
TAGCGTCGAACACAAGCGTCCCGTCGCCGTCGGCCCGGTACGGTCGGACTATGAAGGCACGGATCACTGGGAAGTCGAGGCGGTGGCCCTGCCGCTGTCCGACGACGGCGAAAACGTCACCGGCTTTCTCGGGGCGATGGAAGTCTGGCCGCTCGGCACCAAAACCAAGAAGCGCTGAACGACGCTATTTCTTCAGCCGGACGCCGCGCCCGCCTTCGGAACTGGCGACGCCTTCCCCGATCAGTTCGATACCCGCCGTGTTCAACGCGGCGATGAGCTTCATCAGCGAATCCACATTGCCGCGGATCACGTCCTCGCTCGCCTCCATGCGCTGGATGGTGGGCACAGACAGGCCCGCGATCTCGGCCAGCTGGCGCTGGTCGATGCCGAGAAGTGCGCGCGCCGCTCTGAGCTGTGCCGCCGAGATCATGTATTAACCATTGCTAATTGCGCTCCAGCCCGCACAGAACACATGGTAGGTATTCCTACTATTATCGCATGCGTAACAATGCATATATTATATATCACGCCTGCGACTCTTGCCGTGGCGCAAGAATTGCCCGGTCGGGCATGGTGAACCATGTTTCTTACAGCATTATCTGGCTATCTCAAGCCGACGCGCCGTCTGCCGGAATGGCGAGACAATAAGGCGCGCTCCTTGTCCAAGGCCGCTCAACTGGCCCGTAGATTGGTCGAGGCCGAGGGCCTACCGATCAAAAATTTCCTTCCGCAACAGTATCTTACGGATAATTTCGATAACTGGTTCGCCGAGAGCATGCTGCGGGAAATCCCGGTCTACGGCAGCCGTGCGGGCCGGCTCGAACGCGTCGCCGCGCGCGGCCTGCAGCTCACGGACGGGGCGCAGAATTTGGGGCCGGACGCCGCCTCGCCGCCCGTCTGGCGGGACCTGCAAGTCCGGCGGACGGACTTCAACCGCTATCTCGATTGGCTGCGCAGCGTCTGGTGAGCTGGTGCCGCCTGGGTGACTCGAACACCCGACCCCCGCATTACGAATGCGGTGCTCTACCGGCTGAGCTAAGGCGGCCCAAAGGCGCGCGAAAATACGCATGCGGCGGGCATACTGCAACTGCGTATATGCCGGCCCTATAAAGGAAGGATGAAAGAGGCCCGCCGGGGCGCAACGCCAACGGACCGTTGCGAATAATGGGCGGATAGTCTTCCGCCGTCCGATGCGCTTCATTGGATAGCAGAGCAACCTGATTCTCCGGATAGAACGATCGTGAACGGCATTGCGCGCCGCCTTGGCATGAGCCAAGCCGCTTCCGGCCTGACCAGCGGCGTTTTCACGCCATTCTTCGGCGCGTGGCTGGCTTGGCGCGGACTTTCTGCGGACCAAATCGCCGTCGTTTTGTCGGCGGGACTGCTGCTGCGCGTGCTGGTGGGTCCGGCCGTCGGCATCATCGCCGATGCGCGCAACGACCGCCGCACGGCGATGCTGGTGCTTTATTGGGTCATGCTGATCGGCTACGGCGTCCTCAATTTCGTCGCCGCGCCGATCTTCGTCGTCCTGGCCGGCATCTTCACCACGGTGGCGATGGGCACCGCCTTGCCATTGCTGGAAAGCGTCAGCGTGCGGCTTTCCGAGCGCTATGGTTTCGATTACGGCCGCGTGCGCCTCTGGGCGTCGTCGGCATTCGTGGTGGCGAACATCCTTTCGGGCGCCACCATATCGGTGTTCGGATTCTGGACGGCGGCGTCCTGGCTGGCGTCGGCTTCCGGACTGTGTGTCGTCACCACCCTGCTGCTCCCCAAGGCGCCGGCGGACCGTCCCCCGGTCGATCTTTCCGCGCGCCTCAAGGCGACGTTCGGCGAGACGCGCGAGCTGCTCCGTTCGGGCGTGTTCCTGCTTTTCCTGGCGGCCGCGAGCTTCGACCAAGCCAGCCATGCCTTCTATTACGGCTATGGCGGACTGCACTGGCGGGCGCTGGGCTATTCCGGTTTGCTGATCGGCATCCTTTGGCCGATCGGCGTATTCGCGGAGATCGCGCTGCTGTCGCAGGCGCGGCGCGTGCTGCGGGTGATCGGACCGACCCGGCTGCTTCTTTATGGCGGGCTCGGCTGCGTCGTGCGCTGGACCATTCTCGCCTTCGATCCGCCGCTGCCCTTCGTGGTGCTCGCGCAGCTGCTGCACGGCGCCACCTTCGCGCTGGCGCATTTGGGCGCGATGTTTTTCATTCTACGCGCCGTGCCGCCGCGTCTCGCCGCCACGGCACAGAGCCTCTACTTCGTCTGCTATTCGGGATTGGTGATGGGACTCGCCACTTTCGCCTCCGGCAGCATTTATGCCATCTACGGCGGGCGCGCCTATCTGCTGATGTCGGCGATGGGTGCGGTGGCGATGGGCTTCGCGCTGCTGCTGGCGCGTCGATGGCACGGCGAGCGCATCATCCACAGCGCCGACGAAGAGCACCCCGACACGATCTAGGCGCCGCGCGGGTGGGCGCGCCGGTAGACGTCCATCATCTTGCGGACGTCGATCTCCGTGTAAGTCTGCGTCGTGGACAGCGAGGCGTGGCCGAGCAGTTCCTGCACGGCACGCAGATCGCCGCCATTGGCCAGAAGATGCGTGGCGAAGGAATGGCGCAGCGCATGCGGCGTGGCGCGTTCGGAAAGTCCAAGCCGGCCGCGCAATCTTTGCATCAATGCCTGGGCTTCGCGCGGGCTCATCGGCTTGCCGCGGCGGGAAAGAAACAGCGCCTCGTTGTGCGCGCCGGCAAACGGGATCAGCGCCGCGTAATGCGCCACGGCGTCGCGCACGGCCGGCAGCAGCGGCACGCTGCGTTCCTTGCGCCCCTTACCGAGCACGCTGAGCGAGGCACCGAGCGGCACGTCGCCGCGCTTCAGGCTCAAGCCTTCGGAAATGCGCAGACCCGCGCCATAGAGCAAAGTCAGCAGCGCCACGTCGCGCGCCGCCAGCCATTCGATATCCTGCTCGCCGGCCTCGTCCAGGGTGCGCGCGGCATCGACCTCGCTCAACGGCCGCGGCAAAGTGCGGGCGATGCGCGGGGTGCGCACGGCGCGCGGCGCGGCGTTTTCCAGAATCCCCTCGCGCGTCAGATAACGGAAGAAGCTGCGGACCGCCGCCAGCGCACGCTGCACGCCGCGCGCCC
>JAGWVX010000019.1 GCA_018970685.1 Alphaproteobacteria bacterium
ATCTCGCGCATCGCCTGGAACGCGAGGCGCAGATCGTGGAGTGCCTGCGCGGGGGCACCCGAACGATTCCCGAGATGGTCGCCGCACTTTACGCCGAAGTCGACAAGCGCCTGCATCCCGCCGCCGCACATTCGGTGGAGGCACACCTGATCAAGCTGGAAAAAGAAGGGCGGGTGCGCGCGGACGACCGGCACATCCCCGCCCGGTATGAGCCGAGATAAGCGGCGGGACTGCAGACGCCGTGTCCGGCGGAACCGGACACGGCGCACAATGGCTAGTCGTGATGATCTCCGTGATCGTGGCCATGGTCGCCGTGACCGTGATCGCCATGACCGTGATCGCCGTGGTTGCCACGATTGCCGTGGTCGCCGCGGTTGCCTTGATTGCCGCGGTCGCCGTGGTTGCCACGATCCCAGCCGCCGCCGCCATAATCTCCGCCGCGATTCCAATGATTGTCGCGGCCCCGGTTCCAGCCGCCGCGATCGCCGCCGCCACCGCCCCAGCCGTCGCCATGGCGCCGATCCCAATCGGCCCGGCCTTGCCAGTGGAAATCATGATCGCGCCAATGGCGGTAATCGTCGCGATCGTGCCAGCGCCACCAGTCGTCGCGATCGCGGAAGAGGAAGTCGCCGTCGATATAAACGCCGGGTCCCCAATAGCGATAGAAGTAGCTGTAGCAGCGCGCCGGCGCCGGCAGATCATGGTAGCGATAGAACTCGCACGGCCGATAGAAGTCGTAACCGTAATAGGCCGGTACGCCGATGCCGATCGATAAATCGACTCCGGCCTGCGCAGGCGCGGCGACGGCGGTTACGCCGCCCCCCAACAACAACGCCGCGGTAAAAACCTTTACCAGCGATCTCATACGATACCTCCTAGGTGCAGGTGGATGGCAGACCCCTCTTCGGCCGCCAGACTCGCGGCCGGCACCTGAACCCCGCATGAACGGCATGTTCAGTATGATGTCGGATTTATGGCGCCGACACCGGCAATCCATTGATTCCCAGTGTCCTTTTGGTTTCGAAGGTCGCAAGAACCCGATATCGGCGATGTCGCGAACTTCGAAACCGCGATACCGGTCTTTTACTCCAGAACGACAATGTTCTTCTGGGCGCAGATCTCCTTGAGCTGTCTGGGCCACACGGACACGGTCACTTCCCCCAAATGCGCGGTGCGCAACAGATACATGTACGTGCGCGCCTGACCGATGCCGCCGCCGATGCTGAGCGGGATTCGGTCGTTGAGGAGCGCCTGGTGATAGGGCAGCTTGAGGAAATCCTCCTGGCCGGAGAGCTTCAATTGCACCTTGAGGGTCTCCTTGGTCACGCGGATTCCCATGCTGGAGAGTTCGTGGCGGCGCCTTGTGACGGGGTTCCACACCAGGATGTCGCCGTTGAGGCCGTGCGTCTCCCGCCCCGTCATGCTCGAGGTGTCGGAGACCCAATCGTCGTAATCGGCGGCGCGCATCTCGTGGGGATAGCCGTCCTTCAGCACCCAGCCGATGCCGATGATGAACACCGCGGGATGGCGTTGCAGGATCGCCGTCTCGCGCTCCTTGCGGGCCATGCCGGGATATTCCGCCAGCAGGTCTTCGGCGTGAATGAAGGTGATGTCCTCGGGGATCTGGGGATAGCCGCCTTTCAGCAAAGCGGGAAAGCGCTCCTGCGCATGCAGGCCCGCGTCCCGGATCACCTTCCAGATGTTGCGCACGGTGTTCTTGAGGAACGGCAGGTCGCGCTGCGCGGGCGCGATGCGCTGTTCCCAATCCCATTGATCAACGTACGAACTGTGATCGTGGTCGAGGAAGTAATCCTTGCGTACCGCGCGCATGTCCGTGCAAATGCCTTCGCCGGGCTTGCAGCCGAATTGCGCCAGCGCCATGCGCTTCCACTTGGTCGCGGCCTGCACCACTTGCGCCTCGATGCGTTTTTCCAGGCCGAGCCCGCAGGGGAATTCCACCGGCGTCCTAGAACCGTCGCGGTCGAGGTAATCGTTGACGCCGCTGGCCTTGTCCACGATGAGCGGAACCTGGACCATGTCCAGATTCAGCGCCTTGCACAGATTGTCCTCGATATGGCGTTTGATCGCGAACACGGCCCGTTGCGTATCCATGCGGCCGAGCATGGGCTCGTAATCGTTGGGGAGTATCTTTGCGACCTCCTCATAGGTGCTGATGCCAGGTCCCGCCAGGTCCGCAGTCTTGTTCGACATGTGATCTCCTCCTCGGGTGTTGTCGGGCTAAAATCTCACCTAGGTTCGGAGACGAAGGTATTTCGCACCGCGGCGGAACATCCATGCGCAAAATCAATACGGCCTCAAAAGTAGCGATCCGCTAATGCTTCCGTATTCGAGGCGGCGCAAAAGGCATGATTGTTCCAGCGGACGCGGTCGAGGATACAATTTCATTGTCCTGCGCGGTTCCTCCGTCCGTCGTCATCCCGCTTTATGCCGACGTCTCACCGCCGTGCTGCCTTCGCCGCGATGACGCTGCCGGGCGGCAGCATCCGGCGGCTGTCGCCGGGCGCGATCTGCAGATACGCGGAATGGCTTTGCAGATCGGACGACACCGACAGCGTGGGACCCGCCGGTATCTTGACGTCGCCGCGGATGCGCAGATGCAGCACCGCAAGGTATTTCCCGCGCAGCAGCCCGATGTCCGACACCGTACCGACCGGAAGCCCGGCGATGCGGACGTCCGAGCCGGGGCCCAGGCCGTCGGCATGCGCCATCGTGGCGGTCATATCGTAGGCCGAGAGGTCCACGGCGCCGGTTTCGGTATAGGCGAACGACAGAAAACCCGCCGCGATCAGGATCACGACTGTGCCGAGGAAGGTGTCGAACAGGGCGCTCTGTTTCATGCCGCTCACCGCTGAGCGTTTGCCGGCGCGACGCCGCATTGAATGCTTGTGCGCCGCCGGGTTCAAGCGGCAATACGCCGTCGCCTCTTTCCCCCTGGCGGAAAATGGCCGAATGTCCCTTCGCGTGACATGCCTTCGAGGTGCGCATGACCTCCGCTTGCCTTTTTCTTCGCCCGGCCCGCGTGTGGAGCGGCGGCGCCGCGCATGAGGGATGGGCCGTGCGCGTGCGCGGCAACCGCATCGAAGCCGTGGGCGCGAACGTGCCGCAGGACGGCGCGGAGATCGTCGAACTGCCGGGCGCTACGCTGCTTCCGGGCTTGATGGATCTGCATTCGCATCTCTTCCTGCATCCCTACAACGAGACGCTGTGGGACGATCAGGTGCTGAAGGAGCCGGAGGCTTATCGCACAGTGCGCGCCATACGCCATGCCGAGGCGACGCTGCGCGCCGGTTTTACGACGCTGCGCGATCTCGGCACCGAAGGCGCGGGTTATGCCGACGCGGCGCTCAAACGCGCGATCGATGAAGGGTTGACGCCGGGACCGCGCCTGTTCGTGGCGACGCGCGCCATTGTCGCCACGGGTTCCTACGGTCCGGCGCGCGCCGCCTACCGCAGCGATTGTTGTTTCCCGCAAGGGGCGGAGGAGGCAAGCGGCATCGACGAAGTGGTGCGCGCGGTGCGGCTGCAGGCCTCGCACGGCGCCGACTGGATCAAGCTCTATGCCGATTACCGCGCCGGGCCGGGCGGGGCGGTGGTGGCGACTTTCTCGGAGGACGAGTTGAAGGCGGCCGTGGACGCCGCGCATTCGCTGGGCCGTCCGGTGTCGGTGCACGCCTCTTGCGACGAAGGCATGCGGCGCTCGGCGAACGCCGGCGTCGATTCCATCGAACACGGTTACGGCGGCACGCGCGCCACCTTCGCATTGATGGCGAAGAAGAACATCGCCTTTTTGCCGACGCTGACCGCGGTGGAGGCGATCTGTTCCTATTTCCACGGCCACGAGCCGGGCGGCGATCCGCACGAACGCATGGAGGAAGCGGCGCAGGCTTTCGCCTTCGCCCGCGCCGCGGGCGTGCGGATCGGCTGCGGCAGCGACGTCGGCGTCTTTGCGCATGGCGAGAATTTGCGCGAGCTTCTCTGGATGGCGAAGCACGGCATGACACCGAGCGAGGCGCTGGCCGCCGCGACCTCGGTCAACGCCGCCATCCTCGGCCGGAGCAACGATCTGGGCGAGATCAAGCAAGGGTTCCTTGCCGATCTGGCGGCGGCCGACGGCGATCCGGCCACCGACCTCGCGGCGCTGAAGAACATCCGGCTGGTGATGAAGGACGGCGTGCGGGTTTGTTGACGCGCGTTCCGGGCCGTCCCGAATCCTGATACGAGAGCCGCATGGTCGACCTCCTGTTGCGGCCGCAGATCGCGGCGGCGGTGCTCATCTTCGCGGCGACGTATCTGGTGTTGGCGGTCGGCCGGCTTCCCGGATTCCGTATCGACCGCACGGGCGCCGCTTTCCTCGGCGCGGCGCTGATGGTGGCGGCCGGCGTGTTGAGCTTTCCGCAGGCGGTGCGCGCGGTCGATTTCGACACCGTCGCGCTCTTGCTCGGCATGATGATCGTGGTGGCGAATCTGCGGCTGTCGGGATTCTTCCGGCTGGTCACGGCGCACGCGGTGCGGCGCGTGAAGCGTCCGCTGACGCTGCTGATCGTTCTCGTGCTGGTGTCCGGCCTGCTCTCGGCCTTCCTGGTCAACGATACGGTCTGCCTGGTTCTGACGCCGCTGGTGCTGGACGTGGTGCTGAGACTGGAGCGGCCGCCGGTGCCTTATCTGCTCGCCACCGCCATGGCCTCCAACGTCGGCAGCGTGGCGACGATCACCGGCAATCCGCAGAACATCATCATCGGCAGCGTTTCCGGAATTTCGTACAGCCATTTCGCCGGCGCGCTGGCGCCGGTGGCGGCGCTCGGCCTGGTTCTGACGGCGGCGCTGATCGCATTGGTCTGGCGGCGCGAATTCCTGACACCGGCGCGCATCGTCGTGCCGCCGCTGCCGCGGGTGCGGGCGCATGCCTTCATGATCGCGAAGACGCTGCTGGCGACCGCGGCGCTGATCGCCGCCTTCTTTTGGGGCGTCGAGCCGGGCAAGGCGGCGGTGATCGGCGGCGGCGTCCTGCTGCTGACGCGGCGGGTGAAGATCGAGAAGATGTACGCCGAAATCGATTGGACGCTGCTGTTGATGTTCGCCGGACTGTTCATCGTGGTGGCGGGTTTCGAGAAGAGCGTGTTGACGCCCGAGGTCGTCGGGCAAGTCGCGGCGCAGCATCTCGACCATCCGGCGATCCTGAGCCTGATCACCGCCGCGCTGTCGAACGTGGTGAGCAACGTGCCGGCGGTGCTGGTGCTGCGCCCGTTCGTGTCGGGGCTCGCCGATCCCGCGCGTGCCTGGCTGGTGGTGGCGATGGCGGCGACGCTGGCGGGGAATTTCACGCTGCTCGGCTCGGTGGCGAATCTGATCGTGGCGCAAAAGGCGCGCCTGCGCGGCGTGGACCTGCCGTTCTGGGATTACTTCGCCGTCGGCGCGCCGTTGACGCTGCTGACGATCCTTGCCGGCATCTGGCTGCTGTAGCGCGACGCGCGCGCTATGCCCTGGCTTCGGCCGGCGGATCGGCTATGGCGGCGGTATCTTCCAGCCAATTGTGAATCGCGTCGGAGGTCTCGACGCCGGCCGCCATCAATTCGTCGATCAGGCGGTCGGCCGCCTCGGCGTTGCCTTCCCTGCACGCGGTGTTGAGCTGCCGCGCGAGCACGCTCACCCGCTCGGCGCCGACATTGCCTGCGGTGCCGATGATCACGTGCGAGCTGCGTTCGATGGCGCCCAGATCGCCGTCCGGCTTCCGTTCCCGGATGAGGGCCAGATGTTTGTCGGTGTCGAGCATGTACAGGCGCAGAAGATCGCGGACCGACGACATCGGCAGCGCGTCCTGCAGACTCGCCAGCTTGTCGAGATTGAGCCCCGGAATATTTGCCGCCGGCGTCTCCTGCACCTCGCCCGGCGCGCCGTCGTCCAATACGTCCGGTGCGGCTTCGGGCTTTGGAAGATTCGCCTCGACGGCCTTCGCGATCTCGGCGAGCCTTGCGAACAGCACTTCCGGCCGGATCGGCTTCGGAACGTAATCGTTCATGCCGGCGTTGCGATATTCCCGTTCGGCGCCCGCCATGGCGTTCGCCGTCAGGGCGATGATCGGCACTTTGCATTTCGGTTCCGGCAGCGCCCGGATTTCGCGCGTGGCGCCGACGCCGTCGAGTTCGGGCATCTGCGCATCCATGAGGATCACGTCGTAGGTGTTGTGCCGTACGGCGTCGACGGCCTGAAGCCCGTTGTCGACGACTTCGACGGCGTGGCCCGCCTTCTGCAGCAGCGCGACGGCGAAAACCTGATTGACCTTGTTGTCTTCGGCGAGAAGGATCCGCAGCGGCCGATGGCTGAGGCGCTTCGGCGCGGGCTGCTCCGCTTTCCGATCCGGGGCCGGCGCGGCCGCACTGCTCGACGCGCTGTAAAGGCCGACCAGACAATCCATGAGTTCGTGCTGGCGCACAGGCTTGTCCACCTTGGCGTCCATCAGCGTCGCGGCCGACTTCTTGATCCCGTAAGAACCGGCGGAGGAGACCAGAACCAGTTTCGTCTCGGCGAGCTGCGGGTTGGCGCGAATGCGTCCGGCGAGCTCGTCCCCGGACATGCCGGGCATCATCTGGTCCAGGAAGGCGACGTCATAAGGCTTGCCCTGATGCCAGGCGCGCTCGAGTTCGGCCAGCCCCTCGAAGCCGTCGTCGACACCCTTGACCTTGATGCCGTAGGCGCCGAGCTGGCGGCTGAGGATTTCGAGGTTGATGGCGACGTCGTCGACGGTCAGCACCTTCAGGTTCCTGAGGTGCGACGGCAGGCTCCGCGAATCCGGCATGTGCGCGCCGGAACGTTCGAGCGACAATTGGAACCAGAAGGTCGAACCGAAACCGGTCTGGCTGGTCACGCCGATCTCGCCGCCCATCAGCTCCACAAGCTGCCTGCAGATGGCAAGTCCGAGGCCCGTGCCGCCGTAACGGCGGGTGACGGACGAGTCGGCTTGGCTGAATTTCTCGAACAAGCGGTCGCTGACGCTTTTCGGAATGCCGATTCCCGAATCTTTGACTTCGAAGCGCAAATGCGAGCGGCCGGTGTCCGGGTCGTCGGCGCGGCGCACCAGCACTTGAACGGAAACGCCGCCCTTGTCGGTGAATTTCACGGCGTTGCCGACGAGATTGAGAAGAATCTGGCGCAGGCGCGTGGGATCGCCGTGATACGCGCCTCGCGCTTGCGGATCGACGAACACGGCGAGGTCGATGCCTTTCTCGCGCGCCTTGGGGGCCAGCAGCGTGACGGCGCTCTCGACGGTATTGACCAGATCGAAATCGATGGCCTCGAGCTCGAACTTTCCGGCCTCCAGTTTCGAAATGTCCAGAATGTTGTTGACGATGGTGAGCAGCGCTTCGCCGGATTCGCGGACGACCTCGGCGTATTTGCGCTGTTCTTCGTCGAGCGGCGTGTCCAGCAGGAGCCCCGTCATTCCGAGCACGCCGTTCATCGGGGTTCTGATCTCGTGGCTCATGTTGGAGAGGAATTCGGATTTGGCGCGGCTGCCCGCATCCGCCAGTTCCTTGGCGCGTTCCAGCTCGACTTTCGTCGCCTCGAGCTCGGCGATGTATTTGCGCAGGCGGTCCGCTTCGCCGGTCGCCATGCGCGCCAGGTGGTTGTCGACCAGCGAGACGACGAGCCCCAAGGCGACGATGACGAAGGCCAGCGCCGTGACGGCGATGGCGAGCGTCGCCGGCTCCATCACGGCGTCCGGCACGGCAATGCGGGGATCGAGCTGATAGGTGACGGCGGACATCGCCGTGAAATGCATGCCGCAAATGGCCAGCGTGAAAAGACCGGCGCAGGCCAGGGAATGCAGAACGGAGCTGCCGCGCACCACCAGGGACATCGTGATCGTCGTGAGGGTGACGCCGAACACCACGGAAGCGGCGACATAATACGGGTTCCAGACCGCCAGCGCCGGCGCGCGCACCGCGGCCATCCCGACATAGTGCATCGTGCTGATGGCGGCGCCGACGATCACGCCGCCGATAACGGCGCTGCGCGCGCCCCCATCGCTACGGCCCAGCGCGACGGCGAAACCGGCGCCGCACAACACGATGGCGATCAGCGCCGAGAGGGCGGTGAGAAAGACGTCGTAGGCAACCGGCACGCCGGGATCGTAGGCGAGCATGGCCACGAAATGCGTCGCCCAGATGCCGCTGCCGGCCACGATGCCGGTCGCGGCCAGCCAGACGGTTCTGGCGCGATCCTGCGCCGCGCGGGCGCGGCCGAACATGTTCATGGTCGTCGCACAGGCGAAGTAGCACAGCACGCCGGCGAGCACGACGAGTTTCAAATCGTGCTGTTGCGTGATGCATCCAAGGACGTGCAACATAGGCGACAGCATAGCGGGCTATTTGTTAAACAGGTCTCAATCCCGCGCCGCCTGCGTTTTGGTAAATTTGCCGTTGAAAAATCGACTGCAATTTTCGGCGAAGCGGGATGCGGCGCGCGTGATGGGCCGTCACGCGGCCGTCATCCGCCTTTTTCCTTCTCCAGGAATTCGCGCACGATCTCCGCGTTGCGTCCCATGTCGGCGGTGCCCACCCGGCTCTTGGAGCGGATGTCGATGCGCACGCCGATGGCGCCGGCCGGCCGCACGCGGATGACGATGTCGGAGACGACGCCGAACCAGAAGCCGGTGTCGGTCGCCTCGATCCGTCCGGTCTTGAGATCGAAGGACGCCACCTGCCAGTCCAGCGCGTTCACGGCGTTGAGCGCCCGCCAGAAATATTTGGCGAAGAATTCCTTCGGCGGCATCCGTCCGGCCAGAAGCTCCAGCGGCTTGATGTCGGGATAGGCGTATTTCTGCGCCAGCGCCGTGGTCACGCGCTCGCCGTTATAGGTGACGATCACCGGCCCGTCATAGCTCGCGGAATTGGGCGCGCCTTTGCGCCAGGCCAGCAAGCTATGGAATTGCGGCGCGTCGCCGATGTCGGTGGAGACGTCGTGGATCGGCGGCAGCGAGTAGTGCAGCCACAGATGATCCGCCGGAATGCCGACCAGCAGCAGCGAACCGAATAGGCCGGCGATGCCGCAGCGCCAGCCCAGGCTGTTATTCGCCGCCAGCGCGCGCCATATCCAGACGAAGCCGCCGACCAGTCCGACGGCGCCAACCGCCACGCCCGGCGCCAGGATCCTGAGGCCCAGCGCATAAGGCCAGGAGCCCAGCCTTGTGCCGAGGCAGGCGGTCAGCGCGACGGCCGCACCCAGCAGAAAGCAGCCGAGCGACACTCTCGCCAGAAAGGGCTGATAACGCATGGTCCCCGCTTTTCCCCGCCGTCATCCCGCCGCGTCCGGCAGGCGGAACTCCGCAAAACGCTCGCGCAGCGCCGTCTTCTGAATCTTGCCGGTGGCGCTGTGGGGAATGGCATCCACAAACACGACCTCGTCGGGCATCCACCACGTGGCGATTTTTCCCGCAAGGTGGTCGAGTATATCTTTTTTCGAGGCGGTCTGCCCGGGTTTGACGACGACGATCAGAAGCGGCCGCTCGTCCCATTTGGGATGGCGCACGCCGATCACCGCCGCCTCGGCCACGGCGGGGTGGCCGACCGCCAGATTCTCGATGTCGATGGAGGATATCCACTCGCCGCCGGACTTGATGACGTCCTTGGCGCGGTCGGTGATGGTCATATAACCGTCGGAGTCCAGGGTCGCCACGTCGCCGGTGTCGAACCAGCCCTCGGCGTCGAAGGCCGCGGCGCCTTCGCCCTTGAAATAGGCCTTCGCCACGGCGGGGCCGCGCACCTTCAGCTTGCCCATGGTCTTGCCGTCGCGCGGCAGCTCGCGGTTCTCGGCATCGACGATCCTCATTTCGACGCCGAAGGGCGGGTGGCCTTGGCGCATCTTGTAGTCGAGCTTCTTCTCGTAAGGCAGGTCGGCGAATTTGGCCTTCAGCGTGCCGAGCGTGCCGAGCGGGCTCATCTCGGTCATGCCCCAGGAATGGATCACCTCGACGCCGTATTTTTTCTCGAAAATCTCGATCATCGAGCGCGGGCAGGCCGCACCGCCGATCAGCACCTTTTTCAGATAAGGCAGCGTCTTGCCGCTCTGTTCGAGATATTGCAGCGCCCCCAGCCACACCGTCGGCACGGCCGCGGTCATCGTCACCTTCTCCTCGGCGAACAGCGCGCATAGCGAGGCGCCGTCCAGCCGCGGGCCCGGCATCACCAGCTTGGCGCCGGTCATCGGGGCGGCGAAGGCGATGCCCCAGGCATTGGCGTGGAACATCGGCACCACCGGCAGGACGGCGTCGCGGCCCGACAAACCCAGCGTGTCGGTGCTGCAGGCGATCATGGCCAGAAGCGTGTTGGAACGGTGGCTGTAGAGCGCGCCTTTGGGGTTGCCCGTCGTGCCCGAGGTGTAGCAAAGCCCGCAGGCGGTATGCTCGTCGAACTCCTTCCAGGCGAAATCGCGGGGCATCCCGGCGATGAAGTCTTCATAGGCGACCAGATTGGGAATGTCCGCCTTCGGCAGATGGGCGCGGTCGGTCAGCGCCACATAGAACTCCACGGTCTTCAGATGCGGCGCCAGCTTGGCGACCAGTTCGGCGAAGGTGACGTCGAAAAACAGCGCCCGGTCGCCGGCGTCATTGGCGATCCAGGCGATCTGATCGGGAAACAGCCTTGGGTTGAGCGTGTGGTAGACGGCGCCGATGCCGGCGATGCCGTACCAGCTTTCCAGATGCCGCGCCGTGTTCCAGGCCAAGGTGCCGACGCGGTCGCCGAGCTTGATGCCGCGTTTGTCGAGCGCCGCAGCCACTTGGCGCGCGCGGACGGCGATTTCGCCGTAGTTGGTGCGTTCGATCGGACCTTCCGGAGCGCGCGTCACCACCTCGCGTTCTCTATAATAAAGTGCCGCGTGATCGATGATCTTGTGGATCAACAGCGGCCAGTCCTGCATCAGGCCCAGCATGCGCGCTCCCTCGTTTCTCTTAATTTTGAGGCATCATAGAAACCGCGCAGGACAGGGGCAACGCGACGGAAACCGGTTGCCGTCTCCCGGCAGCGTGGCGCACATGTTACCAGCCGAATAAAATTAGTTAGAACGATTACAAGCCTCTTGACGTTGACGTGCACGTCAAGATAATCGACTGAGAATTTGTCAGGGATGTGGGCTTCAGGTCCAAGAACCGGCATAAACGGTCGAAACCGGGGCCCGCACAGGAAAGAGTGCAGGGAACCATGAACCGAACATACACGATACGTCAGCTCACCAAGGAATTTGGCGTCACCGCGCGCACATTGCGTTTCTATGAGGACGAAGGCCTCATCGGGCCGGAGCGGCGCGGTCAGACGCGCATCTATTCGGTACGCGACCGCGCCCGGATCACACTGATCTTGCGCGGACGGCGGTTGGGCTTCTCGCTCGCCGAAATCCGGGAATATCTCGAACTTTACGATCAGAATCTCAGCGCCAAGCAGCTCTTGCATGCGAGACGCAAATTCGAAGAGCGGATCAAGGCGTTCGAGCGCCAGAAGCTCGACATCGACGCAGCGATGGAAGAACTCCGCCGCAGCATCGCCGACGTCGACAGCCGCCTCGCGAAGCATGCCAAAAGCGGCGCACCGCGCGAAGCCATCGCCGCGGCCTAGTCATCGTGTGGTATAACCTCCCCGCATTTGCGGGGGGGGTCCATGCGGTTGATCGTTTGCGGGCTTGTCGCCTGCGCCTTGACGGCGGCCTCGGCCGAGGCAGACGACAGCTCGGCGGCCTTGAGCGCCGGCGGCATCGTCTTCACCAGAAACACACCTGTCCGCATGGCGGCGGAAGATCTTGCGATCAGCCCGAAGGCCGTGCGCATCCGTTTCGAATTCGCCAACGATACCGACAAGGATATCGACACGGTCGTGGCTTTTCCGCTGCCCGACATCGACATGGCGACCTTCTGGAGTACGCCGCTCGGCGCCGTCATCGACAATCCGCTGAACTTCGTCGGCTTCAAGGCGGTGGTCGACGGCAAGGCCGTGCCGCTGAGCGTCGAGCAACGCGCCTTTCTGAAAGGCAAGGACGTGACCGCGCTGATCGTCGGCGCCGGACTGCCGGTCAATCTGATCGCCGGCAACGGCTACCAGAAACTGGACGCGCTGCCTCCCGACGAGCACCGCCGCCTGATGGCGGCGGGCGCCGTGCAAGGCGACGGCAAGACCGAGTTCGTGCCGCAGTGGATCGTGCGCACCAGGTTCTATTGGACGCAGCGATTCCCCGCGCACAAGACCGTCGTCATCGAACATTCATACCAGCCGGTGACGGGGCAGTCGTTCTTCTCGGCCGCCGACGCCAAGGGTCCGTACAACGGCGTGAACTACTGCCTCGACGCGCCCACCCGCGCCGCCATTCGGGCGAAAGCGGCGGAGCGCAAGAAGGCGGATCCGGAAGGCGGCGGCTACCTCACCGCCTATCAGACCGATTACATTTTGAAGACGGCCGGCAATTGGCGCGGCCCGATCGGCCGCTTCCGACTGACGCTCGACAAGCTCAAGCCCGGCAGCGTCATGTCGCTGTGCTGGGACGGGCCGCTGCAGAAGACGGGGCCGACCACCTTCGAAGCCGTGCGCACGAACTTCGCGCCGGCGCGCGACATTCACCTGCTGGTGCTGCAGTAAGCTTAGTGGTGGAAAAGCCAGCTCAGGAGGCGGCGCAGCCAACCGGCTCGCGCCAGGAACGTGTCCCCGCTCTCCAGGGCATGACGGCTATAAACCAGGTGTCCCAGCATCTTCGGACCCTCGCCGACGTTAACAACGTGTACGGATTATACGCTCGAAAATCGTCTGCGACAATCCGTTCACTGACGATCAACCGTAAAGGTTAACCGCTCGTTAAGAATGCGCGATTGTTCGGTGACAGCGGCGCCGGGCGTTCAGAATTCGCCGGCAACCCGCTTCCACCAAGTGCCGAGCAACGCGCCGGCGCAGGCGGTGGACGACATCTGGCTGGTGCCGAGCCGGGCGAAGGGTTCGGCCAAACCGGTCGGCACGGCGCTGGTCCGCGCCCGCTCCACCGCCAGCGCGCGGCAGGGATCGACCTGTCCGTAGGCGGCATAAAGCCCGCCGGCGCACAGCACGATCAGCAGGATCGGCGTCATGATCAAACTGCGGATCATCGGCGCCGTCTCCGTTCAATGCGGCTGCGTGCCGGGATTGTTGTCGGGAATGGGGCCGGCGGTCGGCGAATGCGTGCTGTTGGTACGGCAATTGGCCATTCCGCTCGCCCAGCCGAGCTGATAGTTGCGGTCATTGGCATAGGCCGGGTCGCGCACCTGATCGCTGCGGTAATTGGTGCCTTGGATGGTGGCCGACGCGCAACCGTCGCTATAGCCGGCTTTGAAGCCGGGCGTGTTCCTCATGGCGCGCTCCCGTGCGCTGGGGAAGACGATACCGCAGCCGGCCAGGGAAACGGCGGCAAGCGCCGCGATCGCGATGCGTGGCAATTTCCTCATGGCTGCAGGTTAGCAGATTGTACCCTGGCCGCGAAAGCGGGCGCTTCTATCCGGACCGCGTCGCCACTAAAGTGTCATCGTCCCCGGGGAATCAGAGCGGTCACATATTCGATGCAAGACGACAATCAAGCGCGCGCGCAACGGCATTTCGAGACCGCCGTCTCGCTGCAGTCACAAGGTCAAAGCGGCGGCGCCGAAACAAGCTGCCGCGACGCGCTGAACGCCGAGCCGGATCACCGGGAGGCCTTGAAACTTCTCGCCGCGATTCTGACGGACAGCGGACGGCTGGCGGAGGCGGAGCGCAGCTACCGCCGGTTGGCCGCGCTGACGCCGACGGACGCCGCACTGCATTGCCGCCTCGGCCAGATACAATACCGGTTGGGGCGCCAGGCCGACGCGCTCACCAGCCTGCAGCGGTCGCTGTCGCTCAAACCGGACGCGCCCGTGACGCGCATCGCGCTGGGCAATGTCTTCGAAACGCTGAACCGGCCGTTCGATGCCCTCGTCTGCTATCGCGATGCGCAGGCGCTCGATCCGTCCATGGCGGAACCGTACAACAGGGCGGGCGTCGTCCTGGCGGCCATCGGCCGTCATGCGGATGCCGTTTCGGTCTTCGAACGGGCCGTCGAACACGCGCCCGACAGCGCTGCCGTGCTCACCAACATGGGCGACGCGCTTGGCGCCGTCGGCCGCATCGACGAGGCGGTTTCCTGTTTCGAGCGCGCACTCGCCTTGGAGCCCACGCTCGTCCCGGCGCGGTTCAACCTGGGCAAGGCGCTGACGACCATGGAGCGGCACGAAGAAGCCGTGACGCAATTCCAGCGCGTGTTCGACGAACAGCCCGATTATCCGGATGCGCTGTTCAGCCTCGCCAAGTCGCTGTTTGCCGCGTTGCGCGCCGCCGAGGCGCTGGAAGCTTTCGAGCGGCTGGCCGCGACCGAGCCGCGCCTGGCGGCGGTCGGCGCCGGGCACGCCTTAAAGGCGCTGGGCCGCCTGGACGAGGCGCTCGCCGCTTATGAACGCGCCGTAGCCCTCGCGCCGGCCTCGCCCTCGCTGCATCTGGCGATTTCCGATCTCAGGCATTTTGGCGAGGACGATCCGCAGACCGCGGCGATGGAGGCCTTGCTGCCGGACGCGGCGCGGTTCAACGACGCGGAACGCGTCGCGCTGCATTTCGCCCTGGCCAAGGCCTATGAGGATGTCGGCCGTTACCAACAGGCGTTCGAGCAGCTGCGCGCCGGCAACGCGCACAAGCGCCGGATGCTGGCGTACGACGAAACGGCCGTGCTCGGACAGCTGCGCAACATGGAAAACGTCTTCACGGCGGATCTGATCGCGCAACGGCGCGGCCATGGCAATCCGTCCGAGCTGCCGGTCTTCGTCGTCGGCATGCCGCGTTCGGGTACGACGTTGGTCGAACAGCTGCTGGCAAGCCATCCGCGCGCCTTCGGCGCGGGCGAGCGGCGGTACTGGCTCGATCTATTGGAACAAGGCCGCGCCGGCGAACGGTTTCCGTTCGGTTTTGCGGCGCTGCCGGAGGAAGACCTTCGGCGTCTGGGCAGCCTCTATGCCGAGCGGCTCAAGGCGCACGCGCCGCAAGCGGAACGGATCGTCGACAAGCTGCCCGCGAATTTTCGTCTGATCGGCCTCATCCATTTGGCGCTGCCGAAGGCGCGGATCATCCACATCCGCCGCGATCCGATGGACACCTGCTTCTCCTGCTACGCCAAGCTGTTCATCAACAGCCTCGAATACAGCTGCGATCTCGGCGAACTCGGCCGTTATTACCGGGCCTATGAAGGGCTGATGGCGCATTGGCGCCGCGTGCTGCCCGAAGGCGCCATGCTGGAGGTGCAATACGAGGAGCTGGTTTCGGACTTCGAGGCGCAGGCACGGCGGATCGTCGGCTATTGCGGATTGGATTGGGACGCGCGCTGCCTGTCCTTCCACAGCACCGAGCGGCCGGTCCACACCGCCAGCGCCGCACAGGTGCGCCGGCCGCTGTTTCAAAGTTCGGTCGGCCGCTGGAAGCCTTACGCGGAATGGCTCGCGCCGTTGCGCGAGGCGTTGGGCGCCGAAGCCGGGTAGACACACGATGTCTATGGTCATTCCGGTGCCGCCGCCGGCGGCGACCTTACCGGATGTTAAGCATTTCCGGGCGACAAATCGTCCGCCTCGACTTAACGGCGCAGCAGGTGAACATATCGCGTTCCCCTTTCGAAACGGCGGCAAGGCTCGTGCGTCACGGCGCGGTGCGCCCGATGGGCGTGCAGCTTTTGTCCGTCGCCTTGGTGCTGCTGTGTTCGGGAGCGCTGCTGCTGGGGCTGAACATCGTCGATCTCCGCCATCAGATCGCCAGGGATCGCGACGCCGACAAGATCATCGAGCAGCTGGACAACACCGCGAACCATTTGCTCGGCATCGAAGTGGCGGTGCGCGGCTACGCGCTTTTCGGCAACCCGAAGCTGCTGGTCCGGTACCGGCAGGAGGCGGGCAGACTCCAGGCCGCAATGACGTCCTTGAGCCGGCTGACCGCCGGCCTGCCGCTCTACGACACCGCGATGGCGCATATACGCGACGCCGTCGGCGTACGGATGAAAATCGTGGCCCATGTGATGAGCATGGCGCCCGATCCTCCAAGCAAGCTGGCGTTGGCGTTGCGCAACGTCAAAGACCACGGCGCCATCGATGCCGCGCGCAACGCCGTCACCGCGATGCGGCATATGGAAGTGCGGCATCGCGAACAGCTGGCGGCGAAAACCGAGCAGGAGGCCGTGCACAATTTCGCCCTGGCGGCCGGCATCGTCCTGCTGTCGATCCTCGTCGGCGCGCTGGGCGTCTCGTGCGCGCTGCTTGGCGGACGGACGGATCCGCCGCAGCCGCTGCAGGCGACGCCGGGCTGAGCGGACGGTACGCTCAGCGCTCCATAATCCGCGCGATGTACTCGCTAT
>JAGWVX010000373.1 GCA_018970685.1 Alphaproteobacteria bacterium
ACTGGCCACGTCGCAGGGATTTCGTGAGCGATTTACCTACACCCTTTGTAGGGACGCTTGACGTGGGCGCCGGGTGGTGAATGGAAGAACGATTCAGGCCGCGCGTTGCTGGTGCTGGCGCGCTTTGGCCCATGTCCACGGCAGCAACTCGTCGAGACGGTTGTTCGGCCAGAGATTGACGAGGCGGGCGAGGACATCGGCGAGGTAGGATTGCGGATCGATGCCGCCGATCTTGCAGGTTTCGATTAGCGAAGCCAGGATTGCCCAACTTTGGGCCGCGTCATCGTGCCCGGCAAAGAGCGCGTTCTTTTTGGTGAGACTCTGTGGGCGCATTGAGCGCTCGACAATGTTGGTGTCCATCTCGATGCGGCCGTCGTCGAGGAAGCGGACAAGGCCGTCCCAGTGACGCAGTCCGTAGCGAATGACATCGGCAAGGTCGGAACTTCGCAAGACTCGCGCGAGCTCGCGTTCGAGGAAGCTTCTGAAGGCCTGCACGAGCGGTGCGGTTTCCGCCTGGCGCACGGCGCGCCGGTGATCGGCGTTTTCGCCTCTGATCCTTGCTTCGATCGCGTAGAGCTGCGCGATGCGTGCGACAGCTTCCGTCGCAACGGGTGCATCACCGCGTTCGGCAATTTCGAAGAAGTCACGACGAAGGTGTGACCAACAGAATGCGATCGTGATCCGGTCGGCCGGCAGCTTCTTGTAAGGCGCGTAGCCGTCGCACTGCACGATGCCGCGGTAATCCCCGAGCAGATCCTTGAGGTGCTCGCCGCCCCGGCCGGGCGCGTAACTGTAGAAGACCGCCGGCGGATCGGGCCCGGCCCAGGGCCGGTCATCGCGTGCCATGACCCAGAACCAGCCCGTCTTGGTCTTACCACGCCCCGGATCGAGCACCGGCACCGGCGTTTCGTCCACCGCCAGCTTGGCGGAAGCGAGGAGATCGGCCCTCAGCCGTTCGTAAAGCGGCTCAAGCTCCGCCGCCGCATAGCCAACCCAGAACGCCAACGTCGAGCGGTCCAGTTCGATGCCGTGGGACAACAACAGCATCTTGGCCTGGCGATAGAGCGGCAAGTGCCAGCCGTACTTGGCTACCAGCACCGATGCAACCAGGCCTTCGGTCGGAATGCCGGATTTGATCAGATGTTCGGGCGCGGGGGCTTCCACGACTTTCTCGCATGCCCGGCAGGCCAGTTTCGGCCGGTGCGTGACGATCACCCGGTACTGTGCCGGCACGACATCCAGCCGCTCGGAGGTCTCCTCGCCGATCACATGCATCGGCTTGCCACAGCATGGGCAGGACGTGTTCTCGGGCTCCACCGCCTGGTGGACGCGCGGCAGATGGGTGGGCAACGCCCCTCGGTTGATCTTCCGGCGCTGACGCGTCGTCTCGTTGGCCGGAGATTTCTTCTCCTCAATAGCCTCAGTCTTGGCGATGGCCTGCTCGATATCTTCCAGCGCCAGGTTGAGCTGGTCGGCCGGCAATTTCGCCAGCCGCTCGCTCTTGGCCTCGAACCCCTGCGCCTTGCGCAACAGGCGGCGAAGACGATCGTTGATTTCCGCCAGCTTGTCGCGTTCAGCCACAGCCGCATCGCGTTCGGCAATCGTCGCCAGCGCAAACGCACGCAGCGCTTCAACATCATCAGGAAGAGAATCGACAGGCGATGCCATGCGCGAAGTGGAACACAAAAAAGGCCGATTGTAGCGTGCTTTCTTGCATCCGATTCACTTCACCGCAGGTCACTGCACAGCTTCCGGCGCCACAACGCGGCGGACATGTACGCGCGTCCAATCAAGACCTTCAATCAGCGCGGAAAGCTGCGCCGCCGACAGACGCATCACCCCGTCCTCGATCCGCGGCCACTGGAATTTGCCCTCCAGCCGCTTTGCAAAGAGGCAGAGACCCGTGCCGTCCCAGAACACCAGCTTCACCCTGTCAGCACGGCGAGAACGGAAGCAGACAATCACACCCGAGAAGGGATCAATCCGCAGCTGTTCCTTCGCCAACGCCGCGAGGCCAAGCATGCCTTTGCGGAAGTCCACAGGCTTCGTCGCCATCAGCACCCGCACCGGTCCCGGCGGAATCAATATTCCGCCGCTCATGCCGCCACCCGCTTGACCGCCCGCAGGACCGCTTCAATGGTCCGCGTGTCGGCATCGTTGCGCACCCGCACCTTGATGGCTCCGATGGCAATCTCGATGGCGGCAGTCCGTTCACGGCACACAGCCGGCTTGGGCGCCTCAGCCGGTTCAACCACGACCGGCACAAAGCTCGTTTCAGCCAACGCGCCGCAGGCCGGGCCAGCATCCGCCGGCAGTGCGAACTTGCCCTCCTTCGCCGCCTTGATCCAACGGAACAGATGCTGTGGCGACATGTCGTGTCGGCGCGCCACGTCGGAAACCACCGCGCCCGGCATCACCGCCTCGGCGACAATCCGCCCTCTCTCTTCGTCCGACCACCGCCGCTTCCGGCCAACGCCCGTCCGAATCTCGACGCGCCCGCGGCCGAGTTTTGTGTCGACTATGTCCACAGTCATATATGCAAAACGATCCCACGACTCATCGCCCATCGTGCGCGGCACGCCCGCCGATCAGCAACGTGGGGTCAAAAGAACGCTCACGGACGACTTCCCCATTACGGCACCGAAGACATCCTAGAAGTCTATTATAGTGCCCAGTTGACGGCCGGCCTTACCGCAAGCGCCGATTGCCAGCTCGTCGCCAACCCTGCCTATAACCGTGATCGTGGGCCGGTATCGGTTCTGGCTGCGCGTTTGCATATTCAAATCTGAGTCGATAGAGGCTTGATGATGGCCGCGGCGCACAAGCAGAATAGCTGCCATGATCACCGACCGCTGATTCAAAGTACCTGTCGGGACTCTGGTATGTCTGCGTAACAATTGATGCCTCAGCGAAGATCGCGTGGTGGCAACCCGTATCGCTGTTTGAACATCTTGTTAAACGTCGACTGGTCGAGGAACCCTGCGCGGAGGGCAATTTGCGCAAGTTAGAGCGCCGACTGCGACGTTGTTTAGAACCCGCATGGTCAACGCTTAAAATGTGGCGCGGCCAGAGCGAGTTTTTCGGTAATGAAGGCCGCCACCTGGTCAGGGCGGTCCAGA
>JAGWVX010000374.1 GCA_018970685.1 Alphaproteobacteria bacterium
CTCGTTTACGTCAAGGGTCGCGGCATCGTCCTGAACGAGCCTTCGGTCGTCGCCACGATCAATCGAGGGGGTAAGAAACAGGTCCGTGCGGTGGGCAACGACGCCAAGATGATGCTGGGCAGGACGCCCGGCAACATCGAGGCGATCCGTCCGATGCGCGACGGCGTCATTGCGGATTTCGAAGTAGCGGAGGAAATGATCAAACATTTCATCCGTAAGGTGCATAACCGCCGGTCTTTCGCCAATCCGATGATTATTGTCTGCGTACCGTCCGGCTCCACAGCCGTGGAGCGGCGCGCCATTCAGGAATCGGCGCTGTCCGCCGGTGCGCGGCGCGTTTATCTTATTGAAGAGCCGATGGCTGCAGCGATCGGCGCCGGCTTGCCGGTCAGCGAACCGACGGGATCGATGGTCGTCGATATCGGTGGCGGCACCACGGAGGTGGCCGTCTTGTCGCTTGGCGGCATCGTCTATTCACGCTCGGTGCGCGTCGGCGGCGACAAGATGGATGAGGCGATCATCGCTTACATACGCCGCCACCAGAATCTGCTGATCGGCGAAGCCAGCTCCGAACGCATCAAGAAGGAAATCGGTTCGGCGGCGCCGCCGGCTGATGGAAATGGCGTAACATTGGAGATTAAAGGCCGTGATCTGTTGAATGGCGTGCCGAAAGAGATCACTATAACCCAACGCCATATCGCGGAAGCTCTCGCGGAACCGGTCGGTGCCATCGTCGAAGCGGTGAAAGTCGCGCTCGAGGCGACGCCGCCGGAACTGGCGGCCGACATCGTCGACAAGGGCATCGTTTTGACGGGTGGCGGGTCGCTGCTGGCCAACCTCGACCAGGTGTTGCGTGAGGAAACCGGTCTGCCCGTGTCGATTGCCGACGATCCTTTGTCGTGCGTGGCGCTGGGGACAGGCAGGGTTCTCGAAAACACGAAGGGCATGCGGCACGTGTTAACCACTGCATTCTAAGCTAACTGAGGGCTTTACGCTGCGTAGGCTGGGTAGAGTATGGCGAACGGGACATGGAGAATTGCGCGATCGCGTGGCAGCGCGCACCTCCCGCTGATCATTGTCGCTGCGCTTGCGGTGGCGCTTATCCTCATCGGCAAGGCGCAATCCTCGCTTTTCGATCGCGCACGTGCGCATGTCATGGATTGGATGGCGCCGGCGCTCGAGTCTTCCCGCGCGCCGGTCGACATCGCCAGCCGTTGGATCGGCTCGATCGGCGAAATATTCGCCGTCTATCAGGAAAACCTGCGACTCAAGGAGGAGAATGCACGGCTGCGCCAGTGGCACAGTACGGCGATCGCTCTGGACGACCGGCTCAAGCGCTACCAGCTTCTGCTGCACGCCGTGCCTGACCCTGCCCTGTCGTCGGTGACGGCGCGCGTGATTGGCCGGGCTAGTCATCCCTTCTTGCAGACGATGATCCTCGACGCCGGCAAGGCGAACGGTGTCAAACCGGGGCAGTCCGTGGTCGACGCGCGCGGCATGATCGGGCGCATTTTCCTTGCGGGTGAACGCACGTCATGGGTCATTTTGCTCACCGACCTGAACAGTCGTGTTCCCGTCACCATCGAACCTGGAAGCGCACATGCCATCATCGCGGGCGACAATTCCTCCGCGCCCGTGATCGATGCCTTTACGCAGGGCAAGCAATTGAATGTCGGCGACCAGGTCGTGAGTTCCGGCGACGGCGGTATCCTGCCGGCGGGATTGCCGATCGGCACGGTGGTGGCTGACGGCAGCGGCTACCGCGTGGCGTTGTTCGCCGACCTAAGCACGGCGCAAGACGTCGAGATCCTCGATTTCAAGCAGCCGCCGGAACAGCCGCCCGCGCCGACGTCGGCCGATCTTCCCGTCACGGCGGCAGGCTTGCCACCGGCGCCGCCGCCGCAGACGGACGCACCGGCACCTGTGGTGCCGCAAGCTGCGGCGCCCGGTGCGCTCGTGCCAGGGAGACCAATTTCCAAGCCGGCGTCCGTTCCTCCAGCCGTCAAGAAGGGACAAAGCGTGACGCCGGACACACCGTCTCCTGGCTCCGACAACGGCGGCGTCGACAATGGTGTCGAGTGAGGCCGCCTGATGGAGCGCGTCGGTAACATCATGGTTGGCAAGCTTCTTTCAAGCGCCGTTCCCGTCTTATTCGGCGTGCTCGGCGTGCTCGCAGCCAACCTGCCGATTTCTTTTCTCGGCGGCTGGGTGCCGCCTCCATTGCTCTCGCTCATGCCGGTTTATTTCTGGTGCTTGGTGCGTCCCGACCTCATGTCGCCGGGATGGGCATTCGCCGTTGGCGTTTTGGAAGACATCCTGTCCGGCGGCCCGCCCGGAATATGGGCGGCATCCTTTGTCACCACCTACGCCGTCATTGACCGTCAGCGCGACGCCTTCGCCGGTTTGTCCGGCTGGGGTGCGGTGCTGGGCTTTGCCACCGCGGCGTTGATCGCCTGCGGCACGGATTACGTGATTGTCGGGCTGTACTATGCGAAGCTGGTTCCGCTGGCGCCTTATGTGAAGGAATTTTTCGTCACGGTGCTGTTCTACATACCTATGGCGTTTCTTCTGGGTTTCGTGCATCGCCGTCTCGTCGGTCCGTTGCGGAGCGATATCTGATGCCGCTGTTCGACCGCAAGGACAAAAGCCGCTACGCGAGTTTCACGCGACGCTCGCTGATGCTGACAGGCGGCATGACTGGCGTCTTCGCGCTGCTCGCCGGGCGGCTTTATCAGCTTCAGATCGTCAACGGCAGCGAATACAAGATGGAAGCCGAGGACAATCGCGTCAATCAGCGGCTGGTAGCGCCGCCTCGGGGCACCATTCTCGATCGCTTCGGCGTCGAACTTGCCAATAACCGGCGGAACTATCGCGTGGTCATCATCGCGGAGCAGGCGACCGACGGTGTCGAAGCCGCGCTGGATGCGATCGGCAAGATCATTCTTTTGACGCCGCGTCAGAAGGACAAGGTGCTGCGCGATATCGCACAGAACAAGAAATTCGCCCCGGTTCCCGTCGTGGAGAATTTGAGCTGGGACGAGTTCGCGCGGGTCAACCTGCATCTTCCTTATTTGCCGGGCGTCCAGCCGGATGTCGGCGAGACGCGATCATATCC
>JAGWVX010000375.1 GCA_018970685.1 Alphaproteobacteria bacterium
TTCTCCAGCACGATCTGTGCGCTCTTGCGGCTCGACTCGTCTAGTGCGCCGACGAGGAACTCGCTGAGATACGCCGCACTGGGGTTGCTGTAGAGCAGCCCGATGCGTGCTCCCTCCGCGCCGGCAAGGCTACGCGCCGCGAGATTCGGCGCATAGTTGAGAGCCTTGACGGCGGACATCACAGCGGCTCGCGTCGCAGGACGGACATTCTTCTCGCCGTTGACGACGCGCGATACGGTCATCGGCGACACGCCCGCCCGTTTCGCCACGTCGTGAATCGTCGCCGCACCGCGATTCTTGCGGCCGGATTTCTGCGAGGCTTTCGTTGAATCGTCCATGGTGGTCATGCGCGATTGGTACACATCACCGGAAACAAAAAGCAATTTGGATTGTGTCAGCCAGCCGGTGGCTCCCTCAAGGTAGATGACGCTGTATATACGCTACCGCCCCCACAGCGTCGCCCACAAATCCGGCTTTTAGGTTGAGCTTGCCGACTTTCTCATCAAGATGTTGATTTAATTCACTTTTATAACATCGCCACGCACCGGAAGATTGCCGCTTGTGACCGTTGCGATGGCCACTTTGTCTCAGACCGTTTGAATTTGGATGATGTCGGTCTCATCCATCATCACGTCGAGAGTCGCACCAGCCGCAGGAAATGCCCGGCATCGCGGCCCGCTCGACGACGACGAAGAATACCCAACCTCCGTGTTTTTCAACGCCGGGATCAGACGCCGAATTGGAGGTTCTGGCAAAGGCCGTTTGACAACCGCCCGCGGCGTGCCGACTTTTCTTTATGACGAGGAGCTTGGCGGTCCGCTTCGATCCATGTCCGGTCAGACCGCCGCTCGCGGACTGTCCTCCAGCAAGCGGCGTATGCGCCCTGCCCGGCCGGCGCCCTGAACGGCATCGGCGAGCGTGTAGCGCTCCAGCGTAGAAAGGAACGCCGCCAGCGCTTCTTCCAGCGGCCGTCGCAAGCCGCAAGCCGACGTCACGACACAGGCGTTGCGCTTGCGATTAAAGCATTCGACCAGCGCAAAGCCGTCTTCCGTCATCCGAACCACCGCCCCCAGATTGATCTCGGACGGCTGCTTGGCGAGCTTGAGACCGCCCTTGCGGCCGCGGACGCTTTCGACGAAGCCGGCCTGGATCAGTGTCTGGGCGACTTTGACCAAGTGATTGCGGGAAATGCGATAACGCCGCGCCACTTCCGCAATTGTGTGAAGGTCGTCCGGTTCCAGCGCCAACAACATCAGAAGACGCAGGGCAAAGTCCGTATGCAGAGTCAGCCGCAATTTTTCTCTCCAGCTATTCCGCCAATAATAGCGGAGGAGTCGTCGCACGAATATGGCGGGCGAGGTGCCGCCCGCCATATCCATTATGTCATTCCCGCCTTTCGGACGGCTGTGCGGCAAAGTGAGGCAACAACGGTTTGAGTTTCCACAAAAAGTCGAACGCCATCAGCACCGCACCGGCGGCGAATACGACATCGCCGGGCAGCCGCATCCACTGCCAAAACGTCATGGTCTGGTAGAACGCCATGCTGCGGGCATAAGCCAAGCCATGTTCGTAGACCGCGGCAAGCTGCGCCCAACCGATGGGAAAGAAATTGAGCACGATCCACATCACCAGCCCTATGTTATAGAGCCAGAAGGCCCAACGCCCCAGCGTCTCGCTGAATGGCGCGCGATCTGCGGCCAGATATCTCAGGCAGAAATAAACCAACCCAAGTCCGAGCAGTCCGAACGCACCGAACAGCGCGGTATGGGCATGGTTCAGCGTGAGGAAGGTCGCGTGCTCGTAATAGTTCACCAGCGGTGCGTTGAGCGTTCCGCCGCCGAACACACCCGCGCCGACGAAGTTCCAAAACGCCGCACCGATGATGTACGTGTAGGCCAGACCATATTTGAAATCCGCATGCCCCTTGATCAATTGGCGCTGCTGAATTGCCTCCATGATCAGAAGCACAAGCGGCAGTACTTCGATGAAGGAGAACATTGTGCCCAGCGGAACCCACATACCGGGCTCGCCCGCCCAATACATGTGATGACCTGTACCAAGTACGCCGCCAAGGAAGATCAAGATCAGTTCCAGATAGACGGCGCGTTCCGCCAGCCGGCGTGACACCAGACCTAATGCCATCAGCAGATAGGCGCTGATCGCGGACGCGAAGAACTCGAAGGATTGTTCCACCCACAGATGCACCACCCACCAGCGCCAGAAATCGGTGATGGTGAAGGACTTCTCGACGCCGGTCAGCGGGATCATGCCGAAGGCGTAGAGCAGCGCGATGTTGGTGGTCGAGGCCCAGATCAGATGTTCAAGGCGGATGCGCCCCGTCCAAAACTCGCCAGCGGCCTTCCAAAGACTGTCCTTTGTCGGCCATAATGCGCGGAAGACAAGCAGACTCCAGATCACCAGCCCTGCAAAGAAACCGATCTGCCAAGCGCGGCCAAGCTCGATGTAGGAGAGCCCCTGGTTGCCGAACCAGAACCAGCCTTGCTTGATGTAGCCCATGAGGCCGAAATAGTCCCCCGCCAACGCGCCGACAACGATCAGCACGGTGACGTAGAACAGCAGGTCCACCAGAAAGCCCTGTCCCTTCGCCTCCCGTCCCGAGATGGCCGGCGCCAGGAACAACGCGCCGCCGATCCAGGAGATTCCAATCCATACGATCGGCGATTGGATATGCACATCGCGCAGGAAACTGAACGGCAGGTATTTGTCGATCGGGATGCCGTAGAAGGCCGCGCGCTCCGTGTAGTAATGCGCCATCAGCGCGCCGACCAGGATCTGCAGCAGGAATATGCCCGCCACGACGAGGAAGTACTTGCCGACCTTGCGTTGGCTCGGCGTCAACGTCTTGAACTTGACGAGAACCGGGTCCATTGGCCCGTTGTCGTGTTCGTTCAAATAGCGCTGATAGATGTAGATGACGGCGCCGAACATGAAAAAGGTGAAGCAGAAGCTCGCCCAGGTCCAGATGAAGGTCGACGTCGTCGGCGTGTTGCCGACCAAGGGTTCGTATGGCCAGTTCTGCGTCCAAGAGGCGCTTTCACCGGGCCGGCGAGCCACGGTGGTTAGGGCCGAATAGATAAGGAATCCGGCCGTAT
>JAGWVX010000376.1 GCA_018970685.1 Alphaproteobacteria bacterium
GTCGCGGTCGATTGTGCGGCGGTAACGTCGGTCACGGTTTATCTCACCCCGCCATCCGCGCTTCGCCGTGCGCGGGGACGTCGAGGCCGGCCTGGCCGTATTCGCGCAGCTTGTTGCGCAGCGTGCGGATCGAAATGCCGAGGATGTTGGCCGCGTGCGTGCGGTTGCCCAGGCAATGGTCGAGCGTGTCGAGGATCAGATCGCGCTCCACGTCGGCCACGGTGCGTCCGACCAGGCCGCGGGTGACGGCCGCCGCCGATTCCACGGCAGTGCGCACGGGGGCGGGAAGATCGGCGCGGCCGGCGGCCAGCATGTTGCCGCCGACCTGCGTGCCGTCCGGCAGGCGGATGGCTTCGGTCCCGATTTCGTTGCCGGTGGCGAGCAGCACGGCGCGGTGGATGGTGTTTTCGAGTTCGCGCACGTTGCCGGGCCAGGGATGGGAGACCAGCAGACGTTCCGTTGCGGGCGCGATCGCCCGGTACGGCACGCCGTTGGCGTCGGCGTATTTGCGTGCGAAATGCCGCGCCAGCGCCTGGATGTCCTTGGGCCGTTCGCGCAGCGGCGGCAGACGCAGGTTCACCACGTTCAGGCGATAGAGCAGGTCTTCGCGGAAGGTGCCGCGCTTGACCGCGTCGGCGAGGTCGCGGTTCGAGGTCGCGACGATGCGGATGTCGATCTTAACGGGGCGGGTGCCGCCGACGCGGTCGATCTCGCGTTCCTGGATGGCGCGCAGCAGTTTGGCCTGCAGGCGGGCGTCCATCTCGCTGATTTCGTCGAGCAGCAGCGTGCCGCCGTTGGCTTCTTCGAATTTGCCGATGCGCCGCGCGATGGCGCCCGTGAAGGCGCCCTTCTCGTGGCCGAACAGTTCGGATTCCAGAAGATTCTCGGGAATGGCCGCGCAGTTGACCGAAATGAAAGGTTTGTCGGCGCGCGGCGACTTGCGGTGGACGTAGCGGGCCAGCACTTCCTTGCCAGACCCGCTTTCGCCGGTGAGCAGGATCGAGGCGTCGCTCGACGCCACCTGGTCCGCGAGCGTGATGACGGCGGCCATCGCCTCATCCTCGTAGATCATCTGGTGGGATTCGTCGGCCACCGCGGCGAGCACCGCGGCGATCAGTTCGGGATCCGGCGGCAGAGGCAGATATTCCTTGGCGCCGGCGCGAATGGCGTCTACGGCCTTGCGCGCGTCGGTGCCGACGCCGCAGGCGACCACCGGCGTGCAGATGCGTTCCGCGGCAAGCCCGCGCACCAGCGAGCCGATGTCGTGCGTGACGTCGCACAGCACCAGATCCGCGCCTTGTCCGCTGCGCAGGCTGGCGAGGCCCTGCTCGATGTCGTTCGCGTGCGTGACCTTGGCGCCGCGATCCATCGCGATCTTGGTCGCTGCTCCGATCTGGCCCTGCAGACTGCCGACGATAAGTAGACGCATGTTCTTGTTCCTTGCCTAACCGGTCAGCTTTGGCCGGCCTTGATGATTTCCGTCATGGTGACGCCCAGCCGGTCCTCGACCAGCACCACTTCTCCGCGCGCCACCAGACGGTCGTTGACGTAGATATCGATGGCTTCGCCGACCTTGCGGTCGAGCTCGACGATGGTGCCCTTGCCGAGTTTCAGAAGTTGGCTGACCTCCATCGCGGATTTGCCGAGCACCGCGGACACCGTGACGGGAACGTCGAATACCGCTTCCAGATCCTGGGCGGAACGCTTGACGTTCTCGTCGGCAGCTCCGTCGGCGTCCAGCAATGCGGGCGTGTTCGCCTCCTGCGAGTCGTGAGAGAGGTCGGGCAGATCGACGTCGTCGTTGCCTGCCATGGTCTATCCTTTCGTCTGCGGTGCGTTGGAAGAATTCGCGAAATGCCTCGCGATCAGTTCGGCGATGGCGGCCTCGATCGCGGCGAGGCTGCGTTCGGCGCCGCCGCCGCGCCATTCGATGCGGCAATCCGCGCCGGCGAGCGCGGGATCGGCCGAGGCGACGATGCGCCCGTCATACCCTTCCTGATGCGCGATCTCGGCGAGCTTGCCGGACAGCGCCGCAATCACCGGTTCGGCGGCGCGCAGCACGATCCGGGGCTCGGTGATGGCCTGGTGCATCGCCTCGCGCAGCGCCGCTTCCACCTCGCTTGCCGGCAAAGCGGCGACGGCGACGGGAGCAAGCTTGCAGGCGGCGGCGAAGGCGAGCCGTGAAGCTTCCTCGCGGCGTATCTCGATTTCGGCCTGCGCTTGTGTGAAGGCCTGGCGCACCGCCGTCGCGCATTCGGCGACCGCGGCGGCGATGGCTTCCGCGGCGCGCACCTGGCCGGCTTTAAGGCCCTCGCTGCGGGCCTTGGAGCACATCTGATCGATCTCTTCCTGGGTGAAGACTTTGCGCTGGCGCGACCGTGCCGCGTTGGAGACCAGATCGCCCTCCGGACGAAACTCCGTGTCGAAGGTGAATTTGCTGGCGGGTTTCGTCGTCATCAGTACACCAGCTCGTCTTCGCCCTGCTTGTTGGCGATCATGATCTCGCCTTTGTTGGCAAGGTCCTTGGCGACGTTGACCATGCGCATCTGGGCTTCGTCGACGTCCTTGAGACGCACCGGGCCCATGGCTTCCATGTCTTCGCGCAGAATCTTGCCGGCGCGTTCGCTCATGTTGGAGAAGAAGACGTCCCGCAGGGAATCGGTCGCGCCCTTGAGCGCCAGCGCCAGCTTGTCCTTCTCTACATGACGCAGCAGCGTCTGAATGGAACCCGGATCGAGCTTGCCGAGGTCCTCGAAGGTGAACATCAGGGCCTTGATGCGCTCGGCGGAGTCGCGGCTGCGTTCCTCCAGGGCGGTAACGAAGCGGTTTTCCGTCTGGCGGTCGAAATTGTTGAAGATTTCCGCCATATGCTCGTGGGCGTCGCGCTTGGCGGTCCGCGCCAGGTTCGACATGAACTCGACGCGCAGGGTCTTCTCGACCTTGTCGAGGATGTCCTTCTGCACGCTTTCCATGCGCAGCATGCGCTGCACGACTTCCAGCGCGAATTCCTCGGGCAGCGCCGCCAGCACGCGGGCGGCGTGTTCCGGCTTGATCTTGGAGAGCACCACGGAAACGGTCTGCGGATATTCGTTCTTGAGGTAGTTTGCCAGCA
>JAGWVX010000377.1 GCA_018970685.1 Alphaproteobacteria bacterium
CCAGGAGATGGCGAACAAAGCCGTGACACCCGCGCTGAAGGCCAGACTTTCGAGCGTCTGAAGACGGTGCATTTCGTCCATACGATAGTAGAAGCGATAGATGGCGAGCGCGGCTAGGAATACCGGCAGGATGGGCAGCAGCATGATCACGAGCCGCAATTCAGGATCGCCGGTGTGGTGGAACCAGCCGTGCCGCACGAAGAGTGCGGCCGCATAGAGGGCCATCGCGAGCATCAGCTCGATGAAATAACGGCGCGGAGCATTTGCGACGGGCGTCATTCGGAAACCTCATGTAAAGGTTCCTTTACAATATACCTTCCGCCGGTAATGTCAAGCACGCTTTACATATCGGCAAATGAAGAAGCCCGGGAACATCCCGGGCTTTTTCCGCGATCGTTCTCAAACGTCGCCGAGATAATCCATTTTTCCGATGGCGATGCCTTTGTTGCGCAGCAGATCGTAGGCCGTCGTCACGTGGAAATAGAAATTCGGCAGCGCGAAACCGGTCAGGAAGGTGCAGCCGTTGAATTCGAGGGTGCGGCTGGGCGTCTTGATAACGATTTCCCGGTTCTCTGCGCCGGCAAACTGCTCCGGCTTCACGCTTTGCAGGAACGCGATCGTCTTGCCGATCCGCTCCTGCAGTTCAGGAAAGGTGGTTTCCGTGTCGGGATAGCTCGGGATTTCTACGCCGGCCAGTCGAGCCGCCGCGCCTTTGGCGGCATCGGTGGCGATCTGGATCTGGCGGGGGAACGCGAACATGTCGGGCGCCAGCTTTGCCTCGATCAAGGTGGCGAGATTGGTGTCCTCGGCCTTTGCCTGCGCCACGGCCTTGTCGAGAATCTTCGACAGGTTCTGCAGCGTGCGGATCATCGGCGGCACCGAGGCTTCATACATCGAAAAGGGCATGGGACGGCTCCGTGGGTGAGATGGCGGTGCGCAATGAACGGGCAAATCACCGGCCGATCAAGACTTGAAAAAGCGCGTTGGAATACAGGTGGCAATCGACTATGACGCTGGCCGGAAAGCC
The DNA here is from genome assembly GCA_018970685.1 of Alphaproteobacteria bacterium. GTDB lineage: Bacteria > Pseudomonadota > Alphaproteobacteria > Micropepsales > Micropepsaceae > Rhizomicrobium. The sequence goes on from JAGWVX010000377.1 coordinate 1,028, forward strand.
CCGATCACCAAGAGGTCTTCGACCGTGACCGATACTTTACCAGACCGCCTTTGCGTCAACCCCGACAGCCCGTATTACGACGAGGCACTGCTGGAGCGCGGGGTGGGAATCCGCCTCAACGGCGTGGAGAAAACCAATGTCGAGGAATATTGCCTGAGCGAAGGCTGGATCCGCGTCGTCGCCGGCAAAAGCGTAGACCGCCACGGCAACCCGATGACGATCAAACTGAAGGGCACGGTGGAGGCCTTCATCAAGGAAGCGCCGCAGACTTGACGCCGTTTTTTTGCCCCACGGGCCGCGCTAACATGCTGCAATTGCGCCAAACGGCTGCACCATCGGGTCCGGCATGATCATCGTCGAGTTTCTGGTTTTCGTCATTTCTTCGGGATTGTTCTGCAGCGCACGCTTTCGGGATAATCTCTATGCGGTTCTGGTGGCGGGCGCGATCGCCACAGCCTCCTCGCTGTTGTTCGTCTACCACATCGGCGCCACCCTGACGGCGCATGCCGACGCCTCGTCGCCGCCCAAGATCATCCGGCAGATCGTGCGCGTGCCGGTTGTGCAGCAGATTTCGCAGCCGCCGTCGTTGTCCAAGCCCGAGGATTGTCACGACGACTATCCGTTTCTGGCGCGGATCTTCGGCGACGAAGGGACCACGAACCTGGCCTTCCAGGTTCAAGCCGACGGCACCGTGAGCGACATCAAGGTGGCGCAGTCCAGCGGCTCGGAGCGTCTCGACCGCGCCGCGGTGGACTGCGTGAAGAGGTGGCATTACCGCCCGGCCATCAAGGACGGCAAGCTTGCCGACGTTCCGTGGGCGGCGCAGGTCGCGTGGAGCCTCGACGACAAAGATAAGAACAAGAAGTAGGGCCGGCGCAAACAAAAAGGCCCGGAGAAAACCCCGGGCCTTTCCGCATTTCAATTGAACGCCGGACTTAGAAGTCCATGTCGCCCATGCCGCCGCCGCCCGGCATCGGGGGCATCGGCGTGTCCTTCTTCGGACGATCGGCAACCATCGCTTCCGTGGTGATCAGCAGGCCGGCGACCGAGGCCGCGTCCTGCAGCGCGATGCGCACGACCTTCGTCGGATCGACGATGCCGCTCTCGACGAGATCGACATACTGCTCGGTCTGCGCGTCGAAGCCGTAGGTGTTCGACTTCTGCTCAAGCAGCTTGCCGACCACGATGGAGGCTTCCACGCCCGAGTTCTCGACGATCTGGCGGATCGGCGACTGGATCGCCTTGCGGACGATGGCGATGCCGACATTCTGATCGTCGTTCTCGCCGGTGACGCCGGCCAGCGCCTTGGTGGCATAGAGAAGCGCCGCGCCGCCGCCGGGAAGGATGCCTTCCTCGACCGCCGCCTTGGTGGCGTTGAGCGCGTCATCGACGCGATCCTTCTTCTCCTTCACTTCCACTTCCGTGGCGCCGCCGACGCGGATCACCGCAACGCCGCCCGCCAGCTTCGCGAGGCGTTCCTGCAGCTTCTCCTTGTCGTAATCCGAGGTGGTCTCTTCGACCTGCATCTTGATCTGGGCCACGCGCGCCTGGATGTCGCCCTTCTTGCCGGCGCCGTCGATGATGGTGGTATCGTCCTTGGTGATACGCACCTTCTTGGCGGTGCCCAGCATGTTGAGCTTCACGTTCTCGAGCTTGATGCCGAGGTCTTCGCTGATCACCTGGCCGCCGGAGACGATGGCGATGTCTTCCAGCATGGCCTTGCGGCGGTCGCCGAAGCCCGGAGCCTTCACGGCGGCAACCTTCAGCCCGCCGCGCAGCTTGTTGACGACCAGAGTCGCCAGCGCTTCGCCTTCGACTTCCTCGGCGATGATCACCAGCGGACGGCCGCCCTGCACCACGGATTCCAGGATCGGCAGCATCGGCTGCAGGCTGGTCAGCTTCTTCTCGTGGATCAGGATGTAGGGCTCGTCGAGCTCCGCCACCATCTTGTCGGCGTTGGTGATGAAGTAGGGCGAGATGTAGCCGCGGTCGAACTGCATGCCTTCGACGACTTCAAGCTCGGTGTCGAGGCTCTTGGCTTCTTCCACCGTGATGACGCC
>JAGWVX010000378.1 GCA_018970685.1 Alphaproteobacteria bacterium
CGTCGCATCGACCGCCCAAGATAGAGAATGGCGCGGGAGTCCCTTGGTCCGGCTGCGTGTGGTGGTGCGCGGACAGCACCCAGCCCTGTATGACGTTGTCTCGCTGCTCTCGTTCAGATCGGGCCTTGCCATCGGCCCCGTGTCATCGCCATCTCCATCAAACACTCAATACAGATGTGGGAATGGCGAACCCTGGTTTCAACCACCAGACGCAATGACAAATTGCCGCATACTATTGCGAGTGCTAATCAAGTTGGCGGTAGGGCGCAGCGTCCGCTCCACACAAGCGGACATACCAATCGCAGCGACGAGACCCGCTCTCCGCACCTTGGCGATTTATAATGTCGGACGATCGCCCCTGGCGGACTGCCCGGTTGGCCGAGCCTATAGCTCTGCTACTGTACGGTTGAACTTCTCCGAGGCTCCACCGGCATCGGTGTGCGAGCCAAGGGTGACGTCAAAAGGAACAGGGTGCGTGCGATCGCGCCAGCGCCGCGACGACGAGTAGCGTCTGCCGCGTTGGGAATCATGGCTGAGTCGCGTTACTGAAAGATTGTTCGTTCGCGGCGGAAGAACATGCCGGGGGACTCGCAGCGCCTTAAAACGAAGCTAAGAAGCCGCGGCCATCGCGAGGAACGTCCGTGATCGTGTCCCCGTATTCGCGTTTGTTGAACAACTCTCGCGCAGCGCTAGCCGCAATCCCCTTCCCGAGAACGCCCATACGCAAGCGGCTGGCGGGTGCCGTTATCTTGCTGACGATAATCGGCGCCTATTGGTATTTCACGGGCGACAAGATTTCGACGGGCGGCGAGGGACGCGCCGCGCCGGTGCGCGCCGCACAGGTCGAGCGCCGCGATATGCCGGTCGTCGAGCATACGCTCGGCACCATCATTGCCACCTCGACCGTGCAGGTGACCGCGCGCGTCCAGGGTACGCTGGAAAAGGCCTATTTCCACGAAGGACAGTTCGTCAAGAAAGGAGACCCGCTCTTCCAGATCGATCCGAGACCCTTTCAGGCGGCTTTGGCGCAAGCGCGCGGGGTCTTGCGCCGAGACGAGGCGCTTCTGAAAAACGCGAATCGCGACAAGCAGCGTTACGAGAAATTATTCGCGACGAATGCCATCTCTTCACAGCAGCGCGATACCGCCGACGCCAATGCCGACGCGCTGGCGGCCACGGTTGCCGTCGACAAGGCGGCGCTGGACATGGCGCAGCTCAATCTCGGCTATACCCAGATACGCTCGCCCATAGACGGCAAGACGGGCCCGATATTGGTGCAGCCCGGGAACATGGTCGCAGCCGGCGGCAATACCGCGCTCGTGACGATCGCACAGCTTCGACCGATCAAGCTGTCCTTCAATCTTCCGCAAGCCGATCTTCCGCGGGTTCAGCAGCGCATGAGGTCCCGCAGTCTTCTCGTGACGATCGACCGGCAAGGACTTCCCCCGCTTTCCGCTCCCGTCGATTTCATGAGCAATGCGATCAGCAGCCAAGCCGGAACGATCGAGTTGCGCGCAACCTTCGGCAATGCCGATCTCGCCCTGCTTCCCGAGCAGACCGTCAATGCCACCGTTCAGCTCGACAGCATCCGCCACGCGCTGGTGGTCCCGCACGACGCACTCAATGACGGCCCCAACGGCACCTACGTCTACGTCGTCGCGAACGGCCGCGCCCAGCCGCGCAGCGTCGAAATATTGTTCGACGATTCGAAGCATGCAGCGGTCGAAGGCGACATCCGGCAGGGCGACGAGGTCGTTGTCGAGGGGCAGCTGCGCGTTGTCCCCGGCGGCGACGTGAAGGTGTTCCCGCCCGCCGCTTCGACACGCCCCAAAGATCGGAACCGTGCCGAAGGGGCGATCGGCGGCTCGCAATGAATATCTCGCGCCGGTTTATAGATCGTCCGATCATGACGATACTGGTCATGGCGGCGCTGGTCATATTCGGGGCGTTCGGATACGCCATGCTGCCGGTCAGCGAGCTTCCGAACCTCGACTTTCCGACCATCAGCGTGCGGGCGAATCTTCCCGGAGCCGATCCCGAGACCATGGCGTCTGCGGTCGCCACGCCGCTGGAGGCCGCCATCTCGGCCGTTCCCGGCATCGATTCGATGACGTCGTCGAGCACACTGGGCTCGACCCGCATCACCATCCAATTTCAGCTCGACCGCAACATCGACGCTGCGGCCCAGGACGTGCAAAACGCCATCGCCAGCGTGTCTCGCAAGCTGCCGCACGCCATGCCGAACCCGCCGACGGTCTTCAAGATCGATCCTACGGCGCAACCGATCTTCTTTATCGTTCTAACCTCGACGAGCCTGCCGATATCCAAGGTCGATCTGTATGCGCGCACGGTCCTGGTCAACCAGTTGTCGACGGTGGGCGGCGTGTCCCAGGCCACCGTGCACGGACCGGCGAAATACGCCGTCCGCATCCAGGCCGATCCGGCGGAACTTGCGGCCCGCCAGCTGACGTTGAACGACCTCGCCAACGCCGTGAACGCGACGAGCACGGATCAGTCGTCGGGCACCCTCAACGGGCCGACGCAGATCCAGGTCATCCATACGGACGGCCAGCTCACCAACGCCGCGGAGTTCCGCCGACAGATCATAGCCTACCGCAACGGCGCGCCCATCACCTTCGGCGACGTGGCTCACGTGGCGGACAGCGTCGAGGACGTCCGTTCCGCCGACTGGTACAACAACCAACGCGCGGTGACGGTCGAGATCCAGCGCCAGCCCGGTTCGAACACCATGGCGGTGGTCGACAACATCAAGAAAGTGCTGCCCCAGTTCGCGGCGCAGTTGCCTGCGTCGATCAAGATGCAAGTCTTCTACGACCGCAGCCGATCCATCAGAGCCGCGGTCAACGACGTGCAGGCGACGCTTCTCATCGCCGGCGCCATGGTCGTGGGCGTGATCTTCATCTTCCTGCGCCGGGCCACCGCCACGATCATCCCCTCGCTCGCCTTGCCCATCGCCGTCATCGGCACATTCGCGGGCATGTCGATGCTGGGGTTCAATCTGGACAATCTCTCGCTGATGGCGCTCACGCTGTCGGTCGGCTTCGTCGTCGACGA
>JAGWVX010000379.1 GCA_018970685.1 Alphaproteobacteria bacterium
CGCGAGTTCGCCGCCTACTTCGCGACGCCGCTGGCCTACGTCTTCATCGTGATTTTTCTGTTCGCGATGGGCGCTTTTACTTTTTATGTCGGTCATTTCTACGACAATGGGATCGCCGATTTGTCGGTATTCTTCGGTTTCCATCCATGGCTGTACCTGTTCCTGGTGCCCGCCATTTCCATGCGTTTATGGGCGGAGGAGCGGCGCAACGGCACGATAGAGCTTCTGCTCACACTTCCAGTGCCTGTTTGGGCAAGCGTCATCGGCAAACATCTGGCGGCATGGGCCTTCACTGGTATTGCGCTGTCGTTGACATTTCCGATCTGGTTGACAGTGAACTTCCTCGGTCAACCGGACAATGGCGTGATCCTGGCGAGCTATGTCGGGAGTTTTCTGTTAGCGGGCGGCTATCTTGCGATCGGCTCTTGCATCTCCGCGACGACAAACAACCAAGTCATCGCCTTCGTAGTCAGCGTGGTTACCTGCTTTTTGTTTACCGTCTCCGGCGCGCCGTTGGTACTTGATTTCTTTCATGCTTGGGCGCCGCTCCCCCTGATCGACGCGATATCCTCGTTCAGTTTCCTCACTCATTTCACATCGATCACCGCCGGAGTGATCGATCTTCGCGACGTGGTATTTTTCGTGTCGTTGATTGCGCTGTTCCTGGCGGCCAATGTCGTAGTCGTCGATCTCAAGAAGAGCGCGTGACCCGATGAAGCCGCTCTCCCGCCGCATCTACGCCATCAGCGCCATCGTGCTGGCCGCCGTTATTTTCGTCGGCGCTAACATCGCCATCGACGCGACGTTCACGACCAATCGTGTCGATCTCACCGACAACGGCCTATTCACGCTCTCACGGGGCACGCGCAACATCATTGCAAGCCTCAAAGAACCTATCACACTCAAGTTCTTTTATTCCAAGAAGGTGGCGGCGGAATACGCCCAGACCCGCGCCTACGCCGACCGCGTGCGCGACCTGCTTCAGGAATATGCCGCACTGAGTCATGGAAAGATCATCCTGGAGGAAATCGATCCGGCCCCGTACACACCGGCCGAAGACGAAGCCACGGCCGACGGCCTGACCGGCGCTCCGACGGACTCCGGCGACGTGGTCTATTTCGGGCTCTACGGCACCAACAGCATCGACGGCAGCGCTGTGATTCCATACTTCTCGCCCGACCGCGAGAACTTCCTCGAATACGATCTTTCCTCGCTGGTTTATCGCCTGTCGACGCCGAAGAAACCCAAGCTGGCCGTCATTTCGACCCTGCCTTTGGATACCGGCTTCGGCGGCATGCAGGCGATGGTCCAGGGCACATCGCGTCCGCTCACGATCTACCAGCAGCTGTCGCAGACCTACGACACAAACATGCTCGGTCAGAATTTTACCAGCATTCCGCCAGGTACAGATGTGCTGATGATCGCGCAGCCCGGGCCTTTGAATGATCGGCAAAATTACGCCATCGATCAGTTCGTGATGAAAGGCGGCCGCGTGCTCGCATTTGTCGATCCGAATTCGGAGTTGGCCGCGGCCGGCAACGCTAATCAGGGCATGCGCGGGCCGTCTTCTTCGTCACTGCCGCGGCTGTTCCAAGCTTGGGGCGTAGGTTACAACATAAACAAAGAGATCGGCGATCTGGATCTCGCACAACAGGTGCAGACATCGGGTGATCCCCGCAATCCCGTTACGGCTTATCCGGTCTGGCTGCATCTGACGCGCGATCAGTTTGACGCTCATGACCCGATCACAGCGAACCTGCAGGTACTCAATCTGGCGAGCGTCGGTAGTTTGCATCGGCGCAAGGACGCAACGACTCATTTTTCACCGCTGGTCGTTTCATCCCATAAGGCGGCACTGCTCGACACGGAAGAAGTTCGCCTGATACAACGGCCAGGCGACTTGATGTCCTCGATCACGCCGACCGGTCAGCAATACGTCATCGCCGCACGCATCTCCGGTCCAGCCAAGACTGCGTTTCCGGATGGACCGCCGGCCGGCGCCGGGCAAGCGCAAGTCAAGAGTGCAAAGGACATCAACGTCGTCGTTATGGCCGACACGGACATCTTCGACGATCGCTTCTGGGTACGCGTCGGTAATCTTTATGGGAGGCAAGTTGACGCGCCGTTCGCCGACAATGGCGCCTTCGTCGAGAATGCCGTCGAGAATCTTACGGGATCCGCCGATCTGATTTCGTTGCGGACGCGTGCGACTAACAACCGGCCGTTCACGGTCGTGCAGAACCTGCAAGCCCAAGCGCAAGCCGAGTATCAGCAGGAGGCGCAATCCTTGCAACAGCGACTCACCGACACGCAGGAACGTCTGCACGATCTGCAGCAAGGCCAGGGAGACCATGGCGCGAACATCGCGATGACGCCAAAGCAGCAGGTCGAGATCGACCGCTTCAAGCGCGAACTGATCGAAACACGTTCAGAACTGCGCGACGTGCAGCACAGCTTGCGCAAGGACATCGACGCTTTGGGCGAGTTCCTCGCCTTCATGAACATCGCGCTGGTACCTCTGCTGGTGGCGTGCTTCGCGTTCGTGCTGGCGTGGGTGCGCCGCCGACGCCGCGCGCGCGCAATCCCGATGTGAGGGCGTCATGGACTTGAATGTCTTTTTCTCCGACCCTCGGCGGCGAAATCTTACAATTCTAGCCGCCCTTGCCTTGATCAGCGTCGTGCTGGCAGTTTTCGCGCTGAACCAACGTGCGGCGGAAGTCGCACCGAAATACACCCCGCAGGCCTTTTTTCCGGGCTTTGCCAGCGATCTGAACAAGGCAACGCGCATCCACATCGAATCCAAGAAGAACGGTGCCTTTAATGTCGACTTCGAGCCGGAAAAAGGCTGGGTGTTGCCGGACCGCAGCAACTATCCGGCCTCGTTCGAGGAGGTCCGTAAGACGCTTGTCGGTCTAGCGGCACTGCAGACCATCGAACCCAAGACCTCCCGTGCGAACTGGCTGCCTTACATCGATCTCGACGCCCCACCCAAAGGTAATGGCATTCTGATCACAGTGCGCGATGGTCAGAATCACACGCTGGCTTCGCTCATCGTCGGAAAAAGCGAAAGC